>JASEGY010000044.1 GCA_030019105.1 bacterium
GCCTAAACTCCAAAGGATAACCAACCCCAAAATCTTTTTCATGAAGTCTATAATTACGGGAAGGAGGTGAGAAAATGAAGATAGCTGATGTAAGGAAAAAGGCTAAAGAGATGGGACTGAAGGCAGCCAGGATGAAGAAGGCTGACCTGATTCGGGCAATCCAGATGGCGGAAGGGAATTCCCCTTGCTTTGAAACAGCCGGAGACTGTTGTGACCAGACCAATTGCTACTGGATAGATGACTGTCTACCTAAAAGATAAGGTAACAGTTCCCGCAGCCTGGGGCCGGATAATTCGATCGAGGAGGATATTTAATATGGCTGTTTTGGGTCCACATCTTACTATTGATGGTTATGATTGCCCCCGTTCCAAACTGGAGGACTTCGAACTTATTTATCGAGTCCTGGATGAATTTCCGGCCAGGATAGGACTGAGCAAGATTATGCCTCCTTATGTTTTTCGGTATAGTGGTAAGATACCTGAAAAATGGGGGCTTTCCGGGTTTGTCCTTATCGGTGAAAGTCATATGAGTATCCATACCTTTCCGGAAGCTAAATTTTTGAGTGTGGATATATTTACCTGTATTCAATTTAATCCGGAGGAGGCGGCTTCTTTTATTCAGAAGGCCTTTGGGATTAAGCGGATAGAAATGAACATCTTAAAGCGTGGGCGTGATTAGAAGAAGACTAAAAGACTATGCTTAATCAACTGGCAACTGTGTTCAATGGAGACACCTGGTGGGGTCTGGCGGCCTGGATTGGAGTCTTTTATCTCCTGGCCTGGCTTATTCATCGTTTCGCCAGGCGAATTGCGGGCCGGATCATACATGTGGGCCGCTTTACACCGCGCGGCCGCCAGCAGCGGCCTGAACGCCAGGCAACCCTGCAGGGTGTTATCTCCAGCGCTATTAGTGTTGCTGCCTTTATCCTGGCCACGCTGATCACGATAGGGCATTTTGTAGAAGCAGATACCCTGGTGTGGATGGTGGGGCTTTTCACCGCCGCCTTCGGCCTCGGGGCGCGTCCGCTTGTCAGCGATTTCACGGCCGGTGCCAGCATCCTGTTTGAAGACACCTACGCCGTCGGAGAAAAGGTGGAAATACTGAATGTGGAAGGCGTCATTGAGGCGGTAAACCTGCGCACTACCCGGCTGCGTGCTCCCAGCGGAGAACTCTATGTCGTGCCCAACGGCGATGTGCGACTGGTGCGCAACTTTAGCCGGGGGCGCTATTCCACTGCTGATATCAAGCTGAAGATCAAAGCGGCCGATCTGGACCGGGCCTTGCCGATCCTGGAGGAGATGGGGAAGGAAGCCGTAGCGCTGCTCCCCAACCTGCTGGAACCATGGAAGGTGATCAGCGAGTCAGGCCAAATAGGACAACATACGGAACTGACACTTAAGGCCAGGGCCAGATTCGGTAAGGCGGTCGAGATGCGGCCGCGCTTACTGTCCATGGTGCAGAAACGGATGACTGAGGCCGGCATTGAATTGGCCGGAAGCTGATACGGAAGAGTGGGCCTTGTTTATCGTTTGGGCCAGGGTTACAGTCGTAATTACTCAGCCGAACAAAAAGAGGAACACAGATTTCAGATGAGTTTGTCAGTCCGGAGGAGGTATTTGGCAGCCCGATGTATTCCATCGGCCTCAGCTTCCCCTTCGGCGGCAGGAGTGATAAACCCGGGGTTGTCCGCAAGGAGACAATGGAGACAGAGTTGGAACGTCAGCGAAGCCGGCATTTAAAAGAAACGGAAGCCCTTCGCCGTCAGGCGGCCGAGATGGAAGATGCTTTAGCCGTGGAAAGATCACGCCCGGAAACAGCCATTGATTCACGCCCTGGAATCCCTTTGCCTCCAAAACCTGAAAGAGTCGAAGAATACAAAAATGGAAGGCATCTCCCGCCGGGCGTCTGAATCCTGAGCCGGCTCAGGTCCTTCTCGGAATAAGAGGAGACTACGGTTCAATCCTTGGTGGAAGTGTTCAGGTGATCCCCGAATTTACTCTCGGCTTCGGTGGCAGCACCACCTCTTATCAATTAAGCCTTAATGGAAGGATACCTTTGTCCACGCACAGATTTGAGCCTATCCGTCCTTACCTGGGCGCCGGATTTGGAGTGCTGGCCTTTACTGATGCCCCGGAGGACCTTAACGGCATTCAGGCCACCTTCAACTTGCTGTTCGGCGCCGAAAGGGAATACAGGAACGGGAAATTGTTCGTGGAGTATATGAACATGAATTTCTTTGAGATCAACCGGCTGCATACCGGATACCGGTTTAAGTTTTAAATCCGGGTGCAGCGCAGCGTCGCTCAATAGGGGGCGACAGCCTATAGCCGTTGTCCGTGTCCGTTATTCCGTGTTCGTGGTTTGTTCTGAGGCTGCCACGGACACAGATAACGGACACGGACACGAAAAGGAGGAGTTGGAAAATGGAAGAGAAGAAGCGAAATGATCTTGGTTCTGTCCGGCTAAGTAACGAGGTGGTAGGCACAATAGCCGGTTTAGCCGCTCAAGGGGTAAAAGGGGTGGCCGGCATGAGCTCGGGTATTATTGACGGGCTGGCCAAAATGTTGACCGGGGATCAATTGATGAAGGGAATCAAGGTTGAGGTAGGAACAAGAGAGGCTGCCCTGGATATATTTATCATTGCTGAATACGGCGTCCGGATTCCGGAAGTAGCCTGGCGGATACAGCAAACAGTTAAACAGGCGGTAGAAGATATGACCGGCCTCTCGGTAGTCGAAGTAAACATCTATGTCCAGGGAATCTACATTGAAAAGGAAAAAGACGCCCATCTCCAAAAGAGGGTAAGCTAAAGCCGGATTTCGGATTGCGGATTTCGGATTGCGGATTTCGGATTGCGGATTGAAGATTGGGGCCTTGGTCATCGTTTGGGCAATGGGATCAATTTTGTAGTGGTCGAGCTTGCTCGACAGGACGGCAGAGCAAGCTCTGCAACTACAACACCCAATTTGGTCAAGCACTTTTTACGGATAATACGGATTTGCACGGATAAAAGAATCAGTGAAAATCCGTTAAATCCGTGTCATCCGTGTGCTATTAAATAGTAGTAGCTACACTCCAATCCGCAATCCGAAATCCGCAATCCGAAATTGAAAGGGGGGAATGGAAAGATGAACTTTATTTACCGGGTTAGCGTCGCCCTTAGTGTCGCCCTGTCAGTAATGATCCTGTTCGTCGTTGGAGCCGGTTTGATAGCCCTGTCTTTAGGACTTATTACCCCGGAGATGATAACTGTTTTTGGGCAGACCCTGGCCGGTGAAGATGTTCCGGCTTTAACCGGTCTTATCCTCTGGGTGGTCTGCCTTTTTGTTGTCTATACTGATTACCGGCTTAATCAACAGGAAAAAGAAGGAGTGAGTCTTCATCATCCACTGGGAGAGGTGAAGATATCCAGGACCGCCCTGATAGAAGCTATCAACCAGATTGGAGACAGAGAGTCTTATGTGAAAGAAATAAAGCGGACGCGGATTAAATCTTCCCGAAAGGGTGTAAAGGTTTTTTTTAAAGTCGTGATCTGGACTGAGATACCTGTTCCTGAAGCGATGACCACACTTCAGGAAAAGATTAAAGCCTATCTAGAAGAAGTAATAGGCGCTCCTAAATGTAAAGAAGTGAAGGTTATGATAGTCAAGATCTTACATACGGAAGTCTCTCGACCAAAAAGGAAGGGAGGGGAAATCTATGGATAATTCAAGGGGAAAATTTACAGAGTGGTTAAGCGCTTATCCGGGGATGGCTATTGGCGCCGGAGCCGGTTTGCTGGCGGCCGTACTCTTACTCACCCTCGGGTTTGTTAAGACCCTGATTTTAATAGGGTGTATCGGCGGCGGCATCCTGGCAGGTAATATGCTGATGGGGAAATAGGAGGAATATGGCCTTGGTCATCGTTTCGGCCACTAATAGTCAACCTGGCGAGTAATGTGGCAGCGCTTTCAATCCTGTCCCGTAGGGACATATGAGAATAGCCCAGCAATTTATTGCTGGGAAACGATGCGAAAGCAGAGTCTTAGTCCCGTAGGGACGGCTGAACTGAAGCGCTCGCCTTTTTTCAGTCGTCCCTACGGGACTCAGGCGTTGCTCGTCTCCTGATCCCAGCGATAAATCGCTGGGCTATTATCGAACGCCCCTCCGGGGCTTCAGCTAATGGCCGAAACGATGACCAAGGCCCCATTATTCGAAAAATTTCAGTTCGGAGCAAATTCGCTGTGCAATGAGTAATAGCTCGTCTAATGACCGCATTTCAGGTCGTTCCACCTTATCAAAACGTGATGTGAAATCCGGATGACCTACAGCCTTAATGCAGCTTGTGTCACCAATTCTCAAACGCCACAGGGCGCAGTCCAACCCGTGAGACCATACGTTCCATTCAACCGACATCAAAGTCAATCCTCTCACTCCCCCAAATGCCAGCCAGTGTCCATCCGGACTCCAACGAATATCGAGGGGAACACCACCAAACCCAGAATCGACCATCATCAAGAGCGTCCGATGTTCCATTTCCCAGATTCCTATCTTAGCAGGAGCGTTTTGTATTGGGCATATAAGTAAAGACAGATCCGGGCTTAATTCCGCCGCCAACATAGATGAATGTACCGGGCAAAGTCTCGGTCGAGAACCAGATTGCACATCGACCAAGCATGCGCCCATGTTTATCATATCCTTGTCCATCGCCGGGAATGATGCCCACGCAATACGCTTGCTGTCAGCCGAAAGCTTTAGTCGCCTACAAAATTGATTTTCCCAAGACCGCCATAATGGGGTATCCTGGCACAGAACATCTTGGAAGCCGGCACTGAACTTGGAGAGTCTTAGTTCATTCGTCAACTCTCCTGATCGAGTGTCCCAAATGAATGCTGCGCCAAAATTAAATGCTAAAGCGACACGTTGTCCATTTGCATCAACACTCAAGCGAGGCATGTGCGCACTGTATTCACAATCAGTGGGTGGTTCCAACCGGCGAACAGAGCCATGATTGAGGTCACAAACCACCAGAGGTGGCCAGTCGAGTGAGCAAGCAGACGCCAGGACTTCGCCTTTGTCGTCAAATTCTATTTCCCTGGAACCAGTAACCCCGACATCGATCCGATTGCAGATGACACCCAAAGTGGAGTCTATCAATAAAATTTCTCTCCCCACATGAGCAGCGATCACGGTGCCATCTGGCGAAGGGATAGCGTCATGTAGCCTTGTCTGACGCAATCTATCAGCGCCTGTGGGACGAACAGTAGGTATAGGCAACACCCGCCATTCGCCAGGGCCATGGTTTGGCCATAAAAACAATGATTGTGGCGGACCCGACGGGTCGGAGTTGTTAACTAAAGCACACAAAAACGGAATGTGCCTCGAGAATCGGATGTTGGTGACTCTCTGATCGTTGCTCATCGGTATAGTCCATGTAGTTTTAGTGTCTAAACTTTTTTTTATCGACATCGATTTGTCCCCCTATCTCAACTCAATAACCTGCACTAAGGCTAAAGCGCGAAGGTCTCTGCTTTGAAGAAACCAGGTTTCTTCAAGAAACCTGGTTTCTAAGGGAGATCATCTTAGCTTTTATGCAGGCCATTGTCTCAACTGCATCCCCCTGGGGGTGCTCTTTGTTCGCCACTTTCCCAAAAAGTGACCTTATTTTCAAATCTATCCCAATTCTCTGTGATATGATAAAGCTCCCAGTTAGTAATATTTCTGTAGCTTGGACCATTGGGTCCGTCGCGTAGAGCCCGCTCAATATCCAGGTCGGTGAGGTTGAAATGAATGTTGTCTGCTCCATCAATAATACTTCTAAGCTGGCTTTCCATCGACCCGGCCGTCCCGTCAAAGAAATCCGTCCACGTACTCGCGTTGTGACTGTCAGCAAATTCCCGCAGAATCCCCTCGCTGGTCCTGGTCAGACCCAATGCCAGATCATACAACCCAAGTGGGTCAATCCATAGCATGGGATTTAATGCGTAAGCGTAATGATTAATTCCACCCGCTAAACCTACAGGGTCCGGGGTTATATAACGACCAAATGATGGGTCATAATACCTGAATCCATTGTGGCAAAGTCCGGTTTCCAGATCAAAATACTGCCCTGGGAACCGAAATGGATTGCGAAGGTCAGCAGATGAATATTGCTCATTTACCAATTCTCCGAAAGGGTGATAGGTCCCTGACCAGCCAATCCGTCCGGTTTCATCCAGAAGCTCCTGGGGTACTCCGAGATGATCATTAGCGAACAATTGAGCCGTTGTTCCCTTTTGCTGTAATAAGGGAACGTACTGCGAATCTGGTTGAAAATGGTATATAACCGGATCGTTACCGTCTTTACCACCTACCTCGGCGGCCAAAAAGTATCCATCCCAGTAATAAGAGGTTTGGGCCTCTCCATGACGCTTCCAAATTCGCCGCCCCACCGCATCATAGGCGAATTCAACGATATCTTCAGTGCCAGTGTCGGTGTGGCGTACACAATGTCGCAAACGAGAATCAGAGTCGTACTTCAAACACCATCCCCTTGCAGAACCGGGGTCGGGTCGGAAAATCAAATTACCTTCCAGATCATATTCCCAAGGCATTCTTTCCGTCGCTCGGAATCGATCCCCCGCCTCAATTTCCAGTGTTTCACCATTACCAGATCGGATTAAATTACCATTGACATCGTAAGAGAAGGCTATACGCCCCACTTCGGGTACTTCGGCCCCAACCAATCGTCCGCTTCGATCATAAGTGAAAAGTGACTCGCCACGTTGAGAGTCGCTTTTCTTTACTAAATTGCCGATTTTATCGTAGATATAGATACGCTCCAACATATCGTCACTATCTGACGCTCTCAATGCTTGACTGGTAATTCGATTGAACTCATCAAAGGTCTGAGTGTATTGGGTCTTTTTGTTGAAAGCTAAACCAACAAGTTGTCGTTCTGGTGACCATTCCATATCCACACGATGGTCATCAGCATTGATCCCTATGAGACGCCCAGCGACATCATAACTATAGGCACTTACGAATTCAAAATCCGGCCCCTTTATCATCCGTGACCTACGATTACCAAGAGCGTCGTAATCCATATCCACGCTAAGGTCATCCTGTGTCTCCTGTATCACTCGCCCCATGACATTGCGTTCCCACTGTACCCGTCGATGAGAATTAGTCGCAGCAGTTAGGCGACCAAATGGGTCGTATTCATAAGAGGCAGTCTCTCCATCCCAGCCGGTTTTTGCCACCAAACGTCCCATCATATCCTTTTCAAAGCTGGATTTTCTTCCTGCCGCATCGGTAATTCCGATTAGTTCCCCGGCTGCATTGCGCTGGTAAATTCTCTTCCGGTCGTCGAAACCTATTATCTCTTTTAGAAAGCCAAGTAGGTCCCGTTGCAATTCACAGGACTCACTCTTCTCGTTGATTACGCGGACTAATTTGCCTTCTGTATTATATTTGAACTGGAGACATCGTCCATCAGGATTAACGCGCTTGGCCAATTTGTTGTTTCCTGAATAGCCAAAAGTTATCGCGCCGACGGTTGGTTGCACCGCATGCGTTAGATTTCCTTCCGGATCATATTCATAACGGAATATTGAACCATTAGCCAGGCGGACCTCTGTAAGTCGACTATAGGCGTCATAATCGAAATCTACCGTCTGCCCTAGAGCACTCTTGCGTCTGACTAAGCGTCCCCAATTATCACGAGTATAATCTCGTGAAGTCCCAGCGGGATCGATAAACCGGACCGATTCAAATCCATTTCGATTAACCTGGAAGCGATAAATATCTTTCCCACCGTTAGGAAGAAGACTTTCCAATAACCGTCCTTGTTGATCACGCATATACTGAATTCGATTTCCCTCAGGATCAATAGTAGCCAAAAGGTTGCCTTTATTATCGTAGCATCGTTCCCATTTTGCGCCGGCAGGATCGACGAGAATAGTGCCAAGACCCAAGTTATTGTAATCAAATTGCGTTACGGTTCCCATAGTATCTTTCAACTGTACTGTATTCCCTTTATCATCGTAAGTGTAGCGAAAAGTGCGTCCAAGTTGGTCGCTTTCGGCAGTTTTGCGGCAATATTCATCCCACTCGAAAGTCTTCTCCCCACCCAGTGCATCGATGATCTTTGTAACCAATCCAAACTCGTTGCCATAGTAGACAGTCTTTGCCCCCAGGGAGTCCTCTACTACTGTGATATGTTTTTCCTTATCGTAGGTCATCACATGATCGTAGATACCCCCGTCGCCCCAGGTGCGGACACACCACGCGTCCTCATCGATACCATCATACTCGAAGTAGAAAGACAGGCCGTTCCGGTTGGTTTCCTGAACCAGAAGGTGATACTTGTACTGGTAACGATAGGCATGTCCCAGGGCATCGTAGGCTGCGACCAGGTCGCCGTGCTCATCGTACTCGAAGCTGGCCACATCCATACGACCTTCGCCCTCGGGTCGTGGAACATTCAGCGCAACCAAACGGCCTCTGACATCATTGATGAAACGAATATGGCGACCAGCACTATCGATGATTTCTACCAGATGCCCTAATTTGTCGTAATTCAAACTAATGGTGTTACCATTCAGGTCCACAATACGCAGCAATGGAAGGGTTCCATCTGCTCGTCCCTGGGGGCCGAAATACAGTTGCAAACGGTCTTTTGTCCGAAGCGTAAAACCATAGCGCGTCCGCGTTAGCTCTAAAGCTTCAATTGGGTTACGGGTCGTTTGTCCCTCTTCGATGAGGTCGAAGTCGATTTCCCGGCCGTCCTCGGCTCGGAGTACAATCCCATCCTTTTCGATTCGAATATGTTGATCGTAACTATGGTGCCACCCATGTCCCAGGGGACCTTCATATGTGGAGGTAGAATAATAGACCCGCTCGAACTTGAAGGGGATGGGCCCCGGCATCTGGAAGTCCACATGCTCTGTGAGAACTTTACCTGTCATCACATCCACCGGATGGCCGGTCAGGAAACATACCGCCCGGTGTAAAAAATTACGAAGGCGAGCTGATTTGATACGATTGACCAAGCTGTGCAGCTTGCCAGCGACCCATTTAGTACGGATCATGCCCATAAGGGCAGCCGTGAAGTCGAGAGCGGGTGGCCCACCGATCAGTACCGGTGCACCCATAGGGACCGCGATGACTGTTGAGGATGGCAATCTTATAGGCTCTGCGCAGGTCATTACCATGGACCCCAGCCGGGCGGCATTGGTTCCTGAGAATTTAACTGTCTGGCTTCCTGTGACGATGATGCCATCGTTGGATGGCACCGGTGATGGGACTGGTGGGGAGGGGGGTTTACCTGGTATGGGTGGTTTGGGCGCTGCCGGGACCGGCGCCCAGGCCGTGCCAGGAGGCATAGGGAAATGGGGCATTACCAGCTTATTGGTACATTCTGTACCCGTATTGGCAGCCGGCATGTTGTTGACCAGAACAGGACCCTGAAATGGCGTGCCCAACGCTGCCGAGGCCGCAGCCGATATGGCCGCTCCTACGATGACACCGGCTGGATCGAAGACGACGCCCGTGAATGGATGTGGCAAGGGAGTGGGTACAGGCGCCGGGGTGGGCACCATGACCATATGAATATCAACCCCTACGACCATATCCATGAACTTAGCTGCGATCATTCTTCTTCCACCTTCTCCCCGCCGCTTCGCAGCTTTTCACCGGCCTCCATGATAAGCTGTTCAACAGAGCGTGCTTGCTCCTTAAGCCCTCTACGTTTAAGCAAATCTATAAGCGCTGTCGCGACATCCATAAAACTGCTCAACCGGAGTTCGTCCGGCGTAGATGTCTCGCCTGCTTCCAGGGCTGCCCTCCAGCATCGCTCTGCCTGGTCGGAATCCTTGATCTGCAAATGACAGGTACCGGCCATACGTAGCGCCTCGATCCGAAGCATGGCTGCTTCTGCCTTTTCCGCTGCTTCAGCGGCTTTTTCATATTCCGCAGCCGCTGGACTGTAGTTTTTCTCCATCAGGTAGAGGTATCCAAGCGCCATGTAAGCCTGGGCTACCTGGGGATAAGCCTCAGTCTCTTCGGCCAATGCTGCGGCCCGTCTGTATTCTTCCCCTGTCCGGATGAGTTGTCCTGCCTGCTGATAATAGCTGGCCAACACCATGATCATCAGCACCTCTTCGAGATGGACCCCGGCCTCATGGCAGAGATCACAGGCCATTGTCTGGAATTGGATGGCATCATCATGTCTTCCTTCGCCGATTGCTACAGCAGCATCGAAAATGAGCTTACGCAACCTCTTCCCCTCGCCAGGCGTCAATACGGGCTGGCCGCCGGCTTCGATAGCAGCACGGATTTCCTCCTCCGTAGGCTGTCGCGGCCCTACCAATCGGGGAGGAGGAGGTACATCCGGTCTGGCCGCGCCGGCTGGAGCGCCTGCTATACTCGGAGGTGACTCTTTGTCCTCCGATCCTCCAGAGCCCATAATCTTCTTGAAGTACTCAAGAACAGTTTTCTCGTCCACGGAAAACGTCGTAGTAATAACGGCTGAATCCAGGTTTTTGAATGCCTTCTCCAGCGATTTCTTATCTTCATCCGCGATAACAAACCTGATAAACGGCTCGAAGGGGAAGTTCAACAACTTGGTTACAGACTTCTGCCATCCACGTTTGTCATCGATCCTTGTAGGTAACCAGCAGACCAGTAGACCATCGAAGTGTTCGCGTATTCTACTGTAAAACTCCTGAATATGCAGGGCAAAGACCAAATCGGGTTCTTCTTCCCCTGTGAGTGAAACATCAAGCTCGGATAGCTCAATATTCTCCTCGGCTACCCCTTCACACAGCAGGGCATAATGCTCACGCAAAGATGTGCACATCGCTTCAAAAGGCGATTCTTTAGCAGGATAAGCTGTGTCGAAGACCAAAAACGGGCACCGGTTGTCGGGCTGCCATTCTTCGGCGCGCAGCGCTTTGGTTAGAGTTCCTACCTGTGTTGGCTCGGTAAGCACGCGCAGAACCCGTGCCTCCGGGTCTTGCCGGAAATCCCTGAGATGTTCTCGAAAATTCGTAATTTCTTTACTGATCGGGTCCATTTTTCTAATTAATTGATTTTGACCATTGCACCGACGATGGTGGTGCCGGATGGATCAAGGATGATCTGACCACTACCACTTGACAGGGTAATCTTAGCAGCCTCCAATTTGATCAGGCTACCACCACACTCAATCTGAACCTCAGTGTCACCCTTGATCTGGACTTTAGGAGCGGAAAGCTTTCCTTGTTTGCCACCTTTGCTCTCCCAGACGCCGTCCGCCTTCAGCGTAATGTCCGCGCTGCTGCTAATTCCAAGATTGCCTGTAATCGTATGAGTGGTATCCCCGATAATGTTAACCTTTTGACCGCCACTGGTAATG
This sequence comes from bacterium, assembly GCA_030019105.1. Classification (GTDB taxonomy): domain Bacteria; phylum UBA9089; class JASEGY01; order JASEGY01; family JASEGY01; genus JASEGY01. Next base: position 11,357 of record JASEGY010000044.1, read on the forward strand.
GTAATTTGTTCGCCTCCAGTGACCTTCTCGGTGCGCCCGCCTGTGATGGTAATATCTTCACCACTGGTGACCTTCTCGGTACGTTTGCCTGTGATGGTAATCTTTTCTTCCCCTGTGACTTCCTCGGTGCGTCCACTGGTGATAGTGATTTTTTCACCTTGACTGACGGTTTCCTCACGGCCACCCTTAATTGTAATTGTTTCTTTCCCCGTGACATCTTCAGTGCGATCTCCCTTGATTGTATTCGTTTCATTCTTGTCGACAGTTTTGCTTCGATCCCCGCCCACGCTTAAGGAATCGCTTGCACCAACACTTGTACTGCGGTTATTTTCGACCTTGACCGTCTTATCCTTCTGGGCATGAATATAAACCTCTTCGCTGCCCTTTTTATCCTCAAAGCGAAGTTCGTTGGAACCGCCGCCGCCTAAGGAACTGTCTGATTTGATGGTGCTCTTGGTCTTTTCATCCGGTAGAGGGTAGGGCGGCCGGTTGTCTCCGTGGTAGACCCGGCCGGTGATGATGGGTCGATCCGGGTCGCCTTCCAGAAAGTCAACGATCACTTCATGACCGATACGTGGAATCCACATGGCGCCCCAGTTCGCGCCCGCCCATAACTGGCTGACCCGAATCCAGCAGGAGCTGTTCTCGTCGTTCTGACCCTCCCGGTCCCAATGAAACTGCACCTTTACCCGGCCATGCTCGTCGGTGTAAATCTCTTCACCGCCGGGGCCGACCACAATGGCCGTCTGTGTTCCCTGGACCGTGGGCTTAGGGGTGGTTCGGGGAGGACGGTAAGGGGTAGAGTAGGGAATTACCCCAAACTGATTCTCATACACGGTGCCGGTTCCCCCCACGGCTTCCTCCTCTAATACCTGAGGTTGTGAACCGGTATGAGAAACACTGGTGAGCAGATATTCCTGGTTAAATGAGGAGCGGGGATGCTGGTCAAGGGTAAACCGAAAACCCGGCAGGAATCGCCGGCAAACACTGCTGCCTGCACCGATCTGACGAGCGGCCTGGAATTCTTCTAACTGGACATCGGCCAAATTTTGCCCGGCTTCCGCGGTCTGATATTCACCAGGGTAATGGTAGATTTCCAGGGCTGTATCACGTCCGGCATCAGCCGTTTTTTGAAGGTCCATAGTCGGCTGCTGGAAGTTAAAGTCCCGCAGCATAACCGCTCCAGGACGAACCTCTTCAGAATAGCTCCACTCAGAGATATGCTCTTCGCTGGAAACTCCCCCCCTTGGTTCATGAAAGATTACCGTATCCGGTGATTCAATCGGCACGTGGACACTGGAACTATCGGCCATAACCAGGACATGGCCGCTGTCAGTATGCTCAAAGAAGTAGAAGATACCTTCCTCTTCCATTAGCCGCGAGATAAAACTCAGCTCTGATTCCTGATACTGGACACAATATTCACGCGGCTGGTATTGGCCTTGCAGGCTGAACCTGAATCGATCAGCCGGGATACCCGCTTCCTGAAGCACTTGCGTAATGATCTCCTCCACGGTCTTTTCTTGAAAGATGCGGCACTTGTATCGGTAGGATAACAGCCAGATGACAGGCACAAGTTCAGCCGAGTATTGGGTAAAACGGGTTCCAACCGCGTTCTGTTCAAACCGGCTCACAATTCCGCTGACATACCGCTCCCCTTCTTCACCATGAATAGTCAAGAGCGCCGGCTTGCCCACAATGGTTTCAAAGTCAATCTCGGCATCTTCTGAGGCCAATTCCAGATCAAATCGGAAAAGCTCTGACATATCCTCACTGCCACTTAAGCTGACAACCCTCAGTTCACCAGAGTAGTCTTGGGCCTCAAAAGTAAAGTCTGCTTCACTTGACGATCGAATAACTGGCATATTTACCGCCTCCTATCAGCAATTCTAATTATAACAGCCCTCTTTGTCTTACCGGTATGGCGAGCGCCTTTCGAACCTCGGCCCTCGACCGCGCATGCGAGGTCGTTGGTTTGGTGGCAGAGGACGTCCGATATTGGGGTTGCTCAACGTCAGGGTGATCTGGTCTGACTCCGAGACCGACCATAAACCAGAGAAAAGGGTCACACCTACGGATACGCCAAACTGAACACCAAAGCACACCGCTCCCCTAGGAATATGCTCTCTCACTCTATCGAATTGGTTGTTTTGTACCCAATCGACAATGTCTCTCACGATCTGAACGCCTGAAATGACGATATTTGGCATGTTGAAGCAAAGAATCTGAAGTCCGGATCCGCCACCAATGACGCTTGAGCAGTCTATAATACATCCTCTTCCACTAAACCTGGCCGCGATGCAATCGGCTCCTGCAAACCAGACGCTACTGCCCTGCCCTGGACAAGACGGCCACGAGATTGTTCCAGCCAGGTCGAAACCGGCGCTGGCGCCTCCGGCTAGAAAGGAAAGATTGTATTCGTTAATCGCCGGGTCTTCATACCGCCACGCCTGCCCTCGTCTTTCTGCCACGGTGGCAGATGTCCCTCTTCTTGCGGTGTGGCGAACACCAGGATCCGGTTCCCGAATAAGGCTTGCAGCGCGCAGGGTGTACGAGCAGAGGGTAGCGGCTGCGGACCCCAAGCCCAGGCTCCCAGACCATCTTGGACTAACACGCCAATTGCGGTATCGAGAGTAAAGTGACAAGTTTTCCACCTCCATTCAGCAGTAAACAGTTACTCTCCATAGCCCGATAATTCCCAACCAAAATTTCACGATACGGTAAGTGCGGGAACTCAGGTACTTGCCTTCCCATAAATGGGACTATAGCAAGAATCGGAACAGATTCCTGAATTTTCTCAACCTGTATTTCGATCCTATCCCAGATTCTTCTTGGAAGAACAGATACTGGTGCCCCGGTGTCTATTATCACTGGATAGAGGTCTGTCCATCCTTCTCTTGAGCAGTCCTGCACCGCTTTAAACTGCTCCTCAGTAAGTTTTAACTGTTGTCGGACAAAATGTTTAAGGTCCCCTTTTGCCTCTCCTTTTTTATGAGGTGCCTTGCTCCACAAGACGATCTTTCCTTCCCATACAAAAAAGGCTAAAGTATCTCTTCCTTCCCTGAGCTCCATCTCCAACTTCTCAAAGATTCTCAATATTTCTTTTATCGTATCCTCTTCAAATTTAAGGGTAACTCTGGACATCCTCTCAAATTAAGTTGGT
>JASEGY010000450.1 GCA_030019105.1 bacterium
TTTTTAGCCCCAAAGGTGCTTTTTGGTCAGAGTCTGAGAACTTACTACTGTCAAGATCCTCAAAAATGAGGACAATTCCTTTTCGTTCCAATTGGAGAGGTGTCCTGGAAGAACGCATTAATCCCCCGCATTCAGCACACTTAACCTGGTCTCTTTCTCCCATATATTTTCCCAACCATACCTGTTAGTAATCGGCAACCTTCTATCCTTCCCAAAAGCCTTTGGGGTTATTTTTATCCCTGGCGGGGACTGTCTCCTTTTATATTCATTTTTATCCACCATACTAATCACCCTTCTCACTAATCCCTCTTCATAACCCATAGACCTTATTTCTTCAAGACCTTTGTCCTCTTCCACATAAGCTTGCAGAACGGGATCCAATATAGAATAGGGTGGCAGTGTATCCCGGTCTTTTTGATCTTCACGCAATTCTGCGGTTGGCTCTTTCTCCATGACCCTTTGAGGAATAACATCCCCTAAAGAATTTCTAAACCGGCAAAGTTCATAAAGCAAGGTTTTCGGCACATCTTTGATGACGGCGAATCCCCCGGCCATATCGCCATAAAGCGTAGCATATCCAACACTTACCTCTGATTTATTTCCGGTAGTCAAGACTAAGCAGCCAAACTTATTGGACAAGGCCATCAGGATATTTCCTCTAATCCTGGCCTGAATATTCTCCTCGGTTATATCTGGAGGATAGCCTTCGAATTGCCCGGACAGCACTTGACGATAGACGACAAAAATCTCCTGAATCGGAATGACCTTAAATTCAATCCCAAGATTTCGGGCTAATGCCCCGGCATCTTCTTCACTCTCTTTAGATGAATATTGACTCGGCATAAATATCCCTGAAACATTCTCCTTTCCCAGGGCATCCACCGCAATGACGGCCGTCAGGCTTGAATCCACTCCCCCACTTAAACCAATAACCACACGCTGGAAGCCATTTTTTCTCACATAATCCCTGGTGCCTAATATTAAGGCCTGGTAAACCTCTTTCACGGAATGAAAGACCGTGGTGTTTCTTTTCTCTAAGGGCGGCTTTTTATCCGGAACAAGTTGGGAAGAAATTTCTATTTTTTCGACCGGCTTTCCATAAGAGGCTTCCATTTCAGCTCTTCTCTTTTCCCATGCAGTATCCTCCAGTCTTACCTGCGCCACAGCATCAATATCTAAATCTGTAATTATCAGGTCTTCTTCAAATTGCCTTCCTTGCGTAATAAGCCTTCCAGCCTGGTCGAATATCATGCCGTGACCATCAAAGACCAACTCATCCTGTCCCCCCACCATATTATTGTAAGCCACAATTATCTTCTTATCCCCGGCCATTTTCTTTAGCATCTCTTCTCTTTCTTTCCATTTCTCTCTATGATAAGGAGAACAAGTAATATTAACTATTACTTCAGCCCCACCCACTAAGGCCTGAATCTTTGCCGGCCCGGATTCTTCCCAGATATCCTCACAGATGTTGACGCCAATAGTTATTCCATTAATGATAAAGACAGGCGTTTGGGGGTCTTCCTGAAAGTATCTCTTTTCATCAAAAACCCCGTAATTGGGCAAATATGTCTTCCGATAAACACCGGCTAAGGTTTGATTATGAATGATGGCCGCGGCATTGTATAGTTTATCCTGTTGTCTATCCACGAATCCCACAACTATCGTTGAGTTTGACTTAATTTCTGTAATTCTTTTGAGGCATTCGAGGTTATCTTTAATAAATTGGGCATTATACAGCAGGTCTTCGGGGGGATAACCGGTAATAGCCGCCTCCGGAAAGGAGATTAGATCAACACCCGATTCTTCCGCCTTTTTAATGTAGTCGCAAATTTTCTTAGTGTTGCCGGCTAAGTCTCCGACGGTACAATTTATCTGGGCCATAGCTATTCTCAATGTCTTTGGCATCTACTCACCTCAATTTATTAGAACGCAGATTGACTTGACCTTCCCGAAAGCTTGAAGCTCTCGGGAAGGTTAGGGTCTGTCCGGAGTTGCTCCAGTTCCCAATTATTAGAACGTATAGTAGTTAAGAAAAAGATTTCGACCTGTGCAATCGACATCTACCAACAATTTAATCACCACGGAGACACAGAGACACGGAGGAAAATCAGGAAATAAGTCCAAAGGTGTAGATACTCTTATTTAATAGCACACGGATGACACGGATTTAACGGATTTTCACTGATTTTATCTGTGTTAATCCGTAGTATCCGTGTTATCCGTGTTCTATTCTTCTAAAATTATTTCTCCGTGCCTCCGTGTCTCCGTGGTGAATTTCTGTTTGCACAGGTCGAAACTTCTTTTTGCTCCCTGCCTCACTGAACCCCTTAGCGCGCAAGAGGCAGGCATCACACCTTCCGCAGAGCAATTCACCGCCCTCGTAACACGACCATGTTTGCTCAAAGGGGACATTTAACCTCATTCCAAGCCTGATAATCTCGGCCTTTGTCTTATTGATTAAGGGAGTCTGAATCTTTATCGGTTTCTCTTCAACTCCCGCCCTGGTCCCTACTTTTATTAGTTCTTCATATACCTCGTAGTACTCCGGCCTACAATCAGGGTAGCCGCTGTAGTCCATCGCATTCGCCCCAATAAATATAGAACCGGCCCCAATGGCTTCGGCAAAAGAGATGGCAAAACTTAAGAATATGGTATTCCTTGCCGGCACGTAAGTTGGGGGGATATTCCCCCTACCCTCACCTTCTGACTTCTGACTTCTGACTTCCGGCTTCTGGCTTCTGTCCTCTCTCTTCTGTCCTCCAAGAAGCACGCTCCCCCCCCACGGCAAACTGAATTTGATAACCTCAGCGGGACATCCTGCCATTTCGGCGATAAGTTTTGCTGCTTGAATTTCCCGGCGATGCCGCTGACCATAATCAAAGATAAGGCACGAGCAGTCAAACCCTTTTTCCTTTGCCCAGTGAAGGGTAACAGTAGAATCAACTCCTCCTGAAAGCAGCACAACCGCTTTTTTGCTCGTTTCTTGACCGACTCTTACCAGATTGTCTAATTCTCCGATCATATTGTTACTAATTTTAGGCATCCTTCAAAAACCAGTTAACACTAATAAATAATCTCTCGCAAAGGCGC
>JASEGY010000451.1 GCA_030019105.1 bacterium
CCTACAAAAACTACCCGTTCAGTTCCATAGACCTTCTTTATTTTCTCAAGTTGATTAACAACGGTTTTATGATCATTGGTATTGCCAGGAAAAACTTCTACACTCAACGGCTCACCCTGAACATCAGTTACCAGGTTTTAAACCTGTACTAATCCTATAATAATCTGTTTTTTCCCTTTTATCTCATCCCGGTTTAAACCATACTCAGCCAACTCATTCTGCTCGCCTTCTACATAACTTGAGGTAACATCATACAAAAATATGGATTTCGTTTCTTTATTCTCTTTGAAATTGCTTCGCCATAATCTCTGTTCTATCTCTTCCTGATGTTGGCTTAACCACCCAAGTGTTTCATATAAATCATCTTCATCGAATTTTCCGCTGTATTTTAACACCTCTTCAATCCCCTGTGTTTTAGACCAGTATTGAGCTATATACCAACGAGAACGTTGACAGATTATCCTTCCTGCAATCATTATCAGAGTCAACATTGCCTTCTGGTTTTTTCCCAAAACATCGGTTATGCCAAGACGCTTGCAGATTTCTATTATCGTATATAATGCTCCGAAAGATTTCCCCTGACACTGCTTTAATCCTTTCAGATCTTTCAACTCCTTCAGATCCATAGTCTTACCATTCTTTAAGGCAAATTCAAGGGCGTCTATCACCGTCTTGGGCCACTTTGAAATATTTAGAATGGTCTCATGCCTGACTTTCTTCCCATCACGGATGCTTTTTAAAATAAGCACAGATTGATATGTTTTTCCTTTAACGACTTTTTTTATACGCTGAATGAATATTTTATCTACAAGTATATTATATTAAATTTATTAACTATACTATTATTTTCACTCTACGATAAAATATTCGTAGCTACATTGGAGGTTTAAGGCTGTAACTCGCCCATCTTTAAAGGGAATTTGTTAATGGTAGGGGGGAAGCTCCGTTACAATGAAATATCCCATAATGTATCACCGTCTTTCACCTCGTGAATCACAAAGTGTTGAGCAGATGCTAATGAGGCTAAACTTACCAGGTAGGTTACAAAGAATAATAGTCTAAAGTTTTTCATGATTACCCTCCTTTGTCGATAACGGTTTGTTCGAAGGTGATTCCGGTGATAAGGTTCATCGGTATCCCCTGGCCTGTTGCCGTATTCGATAAATCCGTTCTGTGAAGCCTCCTTCCTTTTCGAAACCTTTGGCTTGTACTGCCAGTTGACGGTCGAGCAGGCTTGAGGCAACCGCAATGAGCGTCAAAGCGGCATTAGCTGCGATTTCCGGATAGGTGGACGAAGTGGACGGAATGGACTGTCCACAAAGTCCATTTTGTCCATTCCGTCCACTTTGTCCACACTTTTCATGAATTTCACGCACCCATTTAACTACCTCTTCAACATTTCCCGGTCGTCGGGCAATCAGCTGCGCCCGGCGGGGGTCGCTTTGCTCCCACAACGGCAAACCACGATGGCGAAGGAAATCCTCATAATCCAGCCGCAATTCCTCCAGACTGGACCGGGCAACATTCGTCAATTTCAGTTCAGTCTTTTTGGAAGTACCGGAGGCCTGACTGCCTTCTGCAATATTCTGCACGCCAGACCTGGCCGCCTGAACCATCTGATCTCGCGTCCGGCTCCATCGGTCGATGTACCGAGCACAAAATCGTATCGTCACATCATAAACCAACTGTGCAATCTGAAAACTCTTCAATTTCCGATAACCGCCGTGCTTTGGAATTAATTCTTCTTCGCCGCTTCCTTCACAGCGTCGATTACATCCATCCTGTCTATAATAAACACTCATCTCCCCCTTCCTTTTTTTGGTGCTTAAACTTCCCCTTTCACAGGTGTTTCCTTTGATTGCAGGGGTATGGTGAAGATAAAGGTGCTTCCCTTTTCCGGCTCACTCTCTAACCAGATTTTTTCCTCCATGTAGTTCTACCAGCTTCTTAGTTAGGGGAAGTCCCAGTCCTGTGCCGGCATATTGTCGGCTATAGGAGCTATCTATCTGCACAAATTCCTCAAAAACCTTTTTCTTATTCTCCTCGGCGATTCCAATACCTGTATCATGAACAGATATCTGTATCATTTCATTAACCGGCATGGCCGCTACATCTACCCTCCCTCAGGGGTGAACTTGATGGCATTGGAGAGGAGGTTATGTAATCCCTCAGTTATCAGTTGAAAAAGGTTCAAGGCTCAAGGTTGAGGTTAAGGTTAAGGGGTTCTCAACCTTAACCTTAACCTTTGCACCTTGAACCCATTGATAACTAACCTACTTCACAACTGATAACTGAGGGATTACAACAATTCCTATAACCACAAATACAATTGAGGTAAGAATGGAACGGATGACCATATCTCTATGCTGTCTGGTTATTTCTTTCCTTGAATTTGCAATTTCGCTATTGAGCAAATCCAATGAAAATCCGAGTCTGAGAACACCCCCAGGGAGCTGTACTGATACATATTGGAACAATAAACTCTAAAAGAGATACTTTTGCTTTCTTGTATTCATTAATCGTTGCCTTTTCTTGACTTGCGGCAAACATGTCCTCGTCTGAAGAAAGTATCTCTTGCTGGAGTTGTGGTTTCAAGGTATGAATGTAGGCGGTACGAGAGGCATCCATCAATATGGCATAATTCAATTCCTCATCTTCATCTACGGCCTTATTTATTACCTCCGTGACTCCAGAAAGGTTAAAAGAGGCAATGCCATTTTCAACCTGACGGGATAGGTTATCGGAAAAGGTTTTCCCCCGTTCTATCAGATTCTTTTTCATCAAGGCAATACGGCGCTCCAAGGCCATTTCAGAAGCCTTTTCCTGGGTAGATATTTGAATGAAAGTGAGTATTGTCACCAGGGCGACTATCAAGCCAATCATAGTTGAGAGAAGTTTCCAGCGAATACCTTTTTTTATGCAAGTTTGTTCTTTCATAGATGTTATCCTTATTTGAACTCTTTTCTCCGACACAAGATACTAGTGCTCTGTCTCCACTCCGCTGTCAGGTGCATCGACTTGATAGGCTTTTTGTATATCGCATATGATGGTATCGGAGCTAATGTC
>JASEGY010000452.1 GCA_030019105.1 bacterium
TTGAAGCTTTCGGGAAGGTAAGGTTGCAAGTCTAACTGGCCGAAACGATGAACAAGGCCCTGGCGAGGCATCTCTGTAAAATATTGGTTGAGATTAAAGTAGTGCTGTTCGGCCAGGATTTCGGTCGGGGCAAGCAAGGCCACCTGATACCCATCTTCCACCGCTGTCAAGGCCGCTGTTGCGGCTACCACTGTCTTGCCTGAGCCCACATCCCCATGCAGGAGGCGGTTCATCGGGGTGGGTGATCCCATATCCCGGCGTATCTCTTCGATTACCCTCTCTTGCGCCTTAGTCAATGAAAAAGGCAGCAAGCGAAGAAAGGCAGCGCCTAATTTACCCCGATTAGTGTAAGAAATTCCCCTTTCTCGTTTCGCCCCTTGCCGCATCTTCCCTAAGGCCAATTGGAGGTAGAAAAATTCATCAAAGACCAGCCTGGTTCGGGCTTGTTTGTATTCCTCTTCGCTGTCTGAGTAATGAATGCCTTTAATGGCTGAGGGAGTATCTATCAGGTGGTGTTTGGATAGGATGGAAGAAGGCAGTGGCTCGGCCAGATCCTGGACATAGCGGTCAAGAGCGATCTTAACGATCAACCGCATAGTTCGCTGGGCACCCTGCGGAAGACCGGAACCTAAGGGATAAAGAGGCGTAATCCGGTTGGTATGGATCAGATCGTCTTCGTTGCCTTTAAGGACCTCGTATTCAAAATCGGATATCTGTATCTCGCTGCGAAAAAAATTGACCCGTCCGGTAAGGATAACATGGGTTCCGACCGGCAAGAATTTATGCATCTGGGGCCGGCCAAAACAGACCAGAGTAACATATCCGGTCCCATCGCTGACCATGATTTTCAGGACCTTTGCTCTGCCGCTCCGCTCCGCCCCTATTACTATCCCTTTAATGGTTTCCCTTTCCCCCTTGCGAAGCTGACTGATAGGTTTTATCTGCCGGCGGTCCTGGTAAACTCTGGGGTAATATTGGAGGATGTCGGCTACGGTGGTAAGGCCAAGCAGCTCCGGTATCCTGGCCCTTTTGGGCCCGACACCTTTCAGATACTGAATAGATTGATCGATATCTTTCAGGAGTATCTTGTTAGACATAGCGCGGCCTCAATAAATCAGATGGCGATTAGGCCTAAACTTATCTTGATTGCCTCATCGATTCTCTCCATCACCTCGACCGGAAATCTCCCTATCTGGTTTTCCAGTCGACTTTTATCTATTGTTTTGATTTGATTTAGCAGTACAGATGAACTCTTTGATAAGCCACCTGTCCCTGCCTTCATTCGGACCTCGGTAGGATACACTTTGGAGGAAATTGAAGCAGTAATTACGGCCACGATTACCGTTGGACTATATTTATTACCTACATCATTCTGAATAATAACTACTGGCCGTCGAGCTCCTTGTTCATGACCAACTACCGGGTCTAAGTTAGCAAAGTATATCTCTCCTCGAAGACACTCTGTAACCATTAATATTCTCCTCCATACTTTACGGCAGCCTCATAATCAGCATGTTTAAAATCTTCTGAGATTTCCAGGTCCCGGTTGGCATTAGCTAAATATCCTTCTTTCAGTTGCTCACGCAGTTCCCGGCGACGCAATTCTTCAAGGTAATACGACAGGGATTCCCTAATTAGTTGACTCCGATTTAACCTATTTGTTATAGCCATCGATTCAATAGCTTTTAATAGATCCGGTGGAATCCCAAACATTATCTTCTTCATAGCCACTCTTGTTTTCATCAATTATACCTCCCTTGCTAATAGATTTGTTAATACTCTTAGTATACCTATTATCTGCTAAAATGTCAATACTTTTTTCGCCATTTCCGGCATCGTTTCAAATCGCCCAAATAGCAACTTTACACTTTTGAAACGGAGTGCATGTCCGAGTTCAAATTAGGTCGCATAACTTCTTCGGAGTTAATCCTTTAGGATTTCATTTATGAAAGGCTAAAGCCTAAACTCCTACAAAAGTGTAAACCGATCTCCAACGATTCCCATGCTGAATGAAACGATGCCCCATTTCCTAAAATAGGGTAATGTCCTGCACGTAACTACTCATCTGGATAGACTGAAGGTGGAAGGCTTTTAGGGATAAATGCGGTGAGCATAAGATTGAACTTCAGTCTTTAACCTTTAGTTTATCTATCTATTTTATTATTTTTTCTACTTTTCATTTTGATTTTTATTCAATAATATGGTATAATAGAAAAAGAAAGGGGCAAGATATAGGGAACACTCCTTTTTTTTAGGCTGTTGGTAACTATGCGGGAGGAGGTAATAAAGATGAAAAATAACTATCTCTCGGTAGTCATTCCGGCCTTTAATGAAAAACGCCGGATAGTGCCTACCTTGAGGAAAATAAGGCGATATTTAGAGACTCAAGGTTTTCTCTACGAAATCATCGTGGTAGATGATGGAAGCACTGATGGCATGGCAGCAGCTATAAAAAAAGAGCAGGAAGGAAGGCATCTTCGATTACTCAAAAATGATATCAACCGGGGCAAGGGATATTCGGTTAGAAAAGGGATGCTGGCGGCCAGCGGAGAACTTATACTCTTTTCTGATGCTGATTTATCGACCCCTATCGAGGAAGTGGAGAAACTGCTCCAATATTTAGCCAACGGCCGTGACATTGCCATTGGCTCCAGAGCCCTATCCGAATCAAAACTGATAGTTCCCCAGAATTGGTGCCGGCAGACAGCCGGCCGAACCTTTAACCTCTTAGTTCAAACCCTTGCCTTGCGGGGGATCAAGGATACCCAATGTGGATTCAAACTCTTTACTCGCCGGGCAGCCAGAATGATCTTTAGCCGGCAAAGATTTGATGGTTTTGGTTTTGATGTGGAGGTCCTATATCTGGGGAAGAAACTCGGCTTTAAAATAGCTGAAGTCCCGGTTAAGTGGCTTAACTCACCTGGAAGTAAGGTTCATATTCTAAATGATTCAACAAAAATGTTTCTTGACCTTTTCAGACTAAGGGTAAATGATCTTCTGGGCCAATATACTATTACCCCGCAACATTTGCGTTGTCCGCGAGAATGTTACGATTGCG
>JASEGY010000453.1 GCA_030019105.1 bacterium
TAATCTTCTTCCAGGCTTCATCAAAGTAGGCCCAGTATCTATCCTGATTTACCATAGTTTTTATTGTCAACTATACTCCAGAAAAGAAGACGTTTTATACAGACGCTGATGTAGCAGTCATCTGCGAATTAATTATTCCCTGGGAGAGGGCACTGGGTCCGTTGGATGGGATTGTTTAAGGATAATCCTTTTAATGGTATAAAGATAGCGGATGCCATTCTCTGTAGCGGCTACCCCGCTATAGAATGGGCAGTTACGTTATCATCCCCATTCAACGGACACTGTCCCAAGAATATCAGAAAGTGAGTCAAATGTCAACTAAGAAAACAAATTAATGAGGATATGAATAATCATTGGCTACCGTACCTGATTTTTTTCTCGGTCAGAGTATCGTAGACCTCTTCGACACTACTGACCATCTTCTCCAGGCTGAACTTTTCTTCTACCCCTCATCCGGCCGGCCTCTCCCATCCGGCGAGCTATTTCCTTATCTTGAAGGAGGGTTATACTATTACCCCGCAACATTTGCGTTGTCCGCGAGAATTCTGGAGTAATCCACAAGTGTCTAAAGTTAGAAAGTGCACTAAAGTGCCTAAAGTTGAAGAAAGCCGGCCTACTTTAGACACTTAAAACTTTAGGCACTTAAGGCACTTAAGGTTGGTTGCGGCTTCGCCGCGCTAAGATGGCCCCGGCTAATCTCGCCGGGTCTTTAGGTGGAACCAGTATCCCGGTTTCTCCATCAACCACAACCTCATTAGTCCCTTCCACATCTGTGCCTATGACCGGGAGTCCGCAGGCCATAGCCTCTAAGACAGCGTTGGGCAATCCTTCATAAAGAGAGGGAAGAACGAAGACATTCAGGCAGGATAGAATATCCGGAACATCTCTTCTCTGTCCCAGGAACTTTACCTTTTGGGAAATACCTAATTTTACAGAGAGTTCTTCTAACTCTTTTCTTTGAGGGCCATCTCCAACCAGGATAAATATGGCCTCAGGGAAGATATTTAAGACCGCAGGGATAGAATGGACAAGAAATCGGTGACCTTTCTCCGGCCTTAGAACCCCAATACTCCCCACCAGAAGAGAACCGTCTTTAATCCCCAGTTTAGTTTTAGTCTTTTTTATACAATCTTCTCGTACACCGAATATCTCCAAGTGGCAAGAATTGGTGATGACGCTGAGCTTCTCTGAAGGGAGACCTCTTTTCAGGCAACTTCTTCTAACTCCCTCAGAGTTTGCGATTATCAGGTCTGTAAATCCGGCCAGGATTTTATCTATCACATTCCGACAGGCATCTTTTTCAAAGGCAACGGTTCTTTCAGAAGCGACAAGACAGGGTACATGAGCTAAAATAGCCGCCAGCCGCCCCCACATATTGGCCGTAAACATCCAGGTATGGACAAGATCGATCTTCTTTCTCTTTAGTAAGGAGGCTAACCTGAAAAGAATCGTAAAGTCCAGCTTATTTCTCTTGCCCAAAATATAAACCGGAATCCCAAGTTCTTCTATCTTTTCTTTTAATGGCCCTCCCCGGGTAAGGCCACAAACACTTACCGCATACTTCTCCTTATTCAACTCCTTGACTAACTCATACAACTGGCCTTCCGCCCCTCCCACCTCCAGGGTAGCAATGACCTGCATCACCCTGATTTTCTCTTTCGGCCTATCATCATCTTGCCTCACCGTCACATCCCCCAGACTGTGATCTTTTTGTCCTGAAAGACCAGTCAAATTTTGTTATGTTCCGCTCTACTTTTGAAAATTCTATCCCTACTAAATATATCCCTTTGCCTGAGCTTAAATACTTCTCATAATATTTCTTGTTCTTTATCTGCTCTAATGCCGTGTTTTGTTCGCGTTCGCGTTCCCCTTCTACTACCTTAAACTCAAATATTATCACCGCCTTATCGGTTTTTATCGCCATATCTATCCTGCCACGATTAGTAGACTCTTCCACCTCCAAATCATATCCAAGTGAGGCAAATACCGCATAAAATATTGAGGCATAATACCCTTCATATTTGTCTAACTCATTCTTTATATACCATTGATATGGTATTGAGGCAAAAAGCCTGAAAAATGTGTCTCTTAATAATTCAAAGTCTAAGTTCTCTATGGCAGAGTAAACCCTTGATTGTGTATTCTCTTTTGTCTGGGCATCCTTATTCAGGTAAAATAGTAAATAATCATTTAAGGAACTTTTAACCTCTAAATTTGGATAAGTTAATTCATATTCTATTTTTGCTCCTATCTGTCTCTTATCCTTTATCGTCAGATATCCTGTCTGAAACAATAATGCCGCCGGCTCTATAAAATCTACATCAAACGCCCCTATTAATGACTCCCCTGCTCTTATCTCCTCAAGCTCTGGTATGTAATACCTCCTCTCCTTTAATATCTTTAATAAAAATGTCGGACTGCCTGTCTCAAACCAGTAATTTTTATACTCTTTGCCTGGACTATCTAAAAACAATAATATATCAAAGGGATTATATACTTTCTCCCCAAGCCAGGAGTATCCATTATACCACAGCTTTACCTTTTCTAAGTCTATTCCTTCTAAGTATTCCTTAAATACTATCTCTAAATCATTCTGAGTGTAGCCGCAGATTGTTGCAAATCTTTCATCTAAGGTTATATCCCTCAGGTTATTTAACCCTGAGAACAATGATACCTTAGAAAATTTACTAACTCCTGTAAGCATCACAAATTTGATGTCTGCATCAACTGATTTAAGAACAGAATATAGATTCTTCAACTCCTCCCTCATCTGCTGGGCTATCTCAGGCTCTTCTATGTTGTCTAATATCGGCTTGTCATACTCGTCTACTAAAATTACTGCCCTCTCACCATACTTCTCTGATGTCTTTGTTATTAGCTCTTCAAAATAATTATTCGTTGATGTTTGGTCTATAGAATCTATATTTAATCTCTTTTGATTCTCTTTTAGTACAAAAAATATTCTCTCCCTTAACTCTTCTCTCTTCTTAAATACACCTGCCCCAAAATCTATCTTTATTACCGGATATTTCTGGCTGAAATCCCATTTATCTTCTA
>JASEGY010000454.1 GCA_030019105.1 bacterium
TACATAGTCTATCTTGAATTCGCTTACCCCAAAATATTTATCTTAAGAGCTATAGAAGGTTGTTTTGCCGCTTTGCCGGGGCACGTGAATGACTAAGTATTCTTCCTGCTTGATGAGCGGGTGAACGTCGTCCACACGATCCGCCGGTGGCAACATGTAATGTTTGCCTGCAAGGCAAGGCCCCGTAATATTGAATATCCGAGCCATTAAGTCCCCTCTCCCTCGATTTCCTTGGTCAGAATAATCGCCTCGGCGATTTCCCGCATAGACTTGCGCCTATTCATCGACTGCTGCTGTATTCTTCGATAAGCCTCTTCTTCTGTGAAACCCCGATTTTTCATCAAGACACCTTTTGCTTTTTCGACCAGTTTTCTGGTTTCAAGCTCCTCCTGAATAATCCTGGTCTTGACCATCAGGTTGGCATTCTCAATCACTATGGCCGCTTGATTAGCCACGGTGGTCAGGATATCAATCTCGCTTTGGGCAAACTTATGAGCAGATGAGGTATAACTTGTTAGGACTCCAATTACTTTCCCTTTAACAGATAGAGGAACACAGAGCAAAGAGACCGTAAGCATTCAGTAAAACCGTGTTGCGAACGTTGTAAAGTAAATATACAGCAAACCGTAACCATAATAAAACCATGTGGTTAGTTAAGAGCATCAAAGAGCATATCCTGGAACCCATTACTTCTGCCGTTACCGTAGTAATGAGGCGGAGGATGTCTTCTAAATAGAGGTTTGAGACAATGGCCTCGCTTACTTTAGAGACGGCCTTTAATCGCTTGGCATAAGATGGTCTTGTGGACATACTTGATCTCCTTACCATGATGATTATAGGGTTTGATTAATCAAACGGTGCTCATCCGCTACTACTTTGATTATGAAAATCTAATAGAACACGGATAACACGGATACTACGGATTACCACGGATAAAATCAGTGCAAATCCGTTAAATCCGTGTCATCCGTGTGCTATTAAATACAACGCCCTGCATAAAAGCTAAATCGAGAAGAGATACGTCACTTTTTTTAACGCAGAGTACGCAGAGCTCACGCAGAGGTCGCAGAAATTTTCCTACAGATGTCTATCCTCATATTAGTTGCTTTTTTCTAAATCAAAGTACTAACGAGTGAGCACCAATCAAACCCCTACCACTACAAAATTGATCCAATGGCCCAAACGATGGACAATGCCCGAATTACATACTCCCTATCTCACCTTACCATAAAGAGTTACCCTTAACTTAATGGCAGTGGGGCAACGTCCTGGGTTAGGATCATATAAAACCAAGCAGCCCTGTAAGGGCGAGACAAGGTTGATTTTTACCCCTCGAATCCGCGTAGAGCCTTTTATTCATGGCAATCTCCGGCTTGAACCTTCTCGATATTTTCCAGGGCAAGGTTAGCTCTATCTTTATCTCCCACCTGTTCGAATATCTTTTGAGCCCCCTGGATAAGCTCAATCGCCTTCTCGTGGTCTCCCACTCCGGCGTAAATCATCCCCAGGTTATTAAGGGTAAAGGCCAACCCGTAAAAATCACCAGTCTCGTATTTGATCGCCAGGCTATTTTGATAATAATCTATGGCTTCTCCTACTTCGCCCCTTGACTCACAAAGGCTGCCTAAATTATTATAAGTAGCCGCCATGCCTCGACGATCCCCCAACTCCTTTTTTATCTTCAAGCTGCCTTCATAATACTCACGTGCCTGATCAAATTCGCCTCGATCCTGATGCAGGCTGCCCAGGTTGTGATAGGCATTGGCTATCGACCCCCGATCGCCTATTTCTTCGCTTATTTTAAGGTCTTTTTCATAATAGGTTATCGCTCCGTCCAAATCCCCTCTATCCTGACAGATACTGCCCAGATTATTAAAGGTAGCCGCCATAGCCGGCAGGTCTCTTAATCTTCTGGCAATAGAGAGACTTTTCTGGTAATAACCAACCGCCCTGCCCCATTCACCCTTAATCTTGAGCACATTTCCCATATTGTTATAAGTCGGGATCAAGGTCTCTTCTTCTGAGATTTCCAATTTAAGAGTAAGGGACTTCTCGTAATAAGCAGCCGCCTGGTCGAGATTACCCTTCTCTTGAGAGATACTGCCCAGGTTGTTATAAATAGCGGCCGTCCCTGAGTCATCTCCTGTCTTTTGAGTAATCTCAAGGGCCTTTTGATAATATGATCCAGCCTCAGCCGTCTCACCTGCATCTTGATGAAGATCACCTAAATTATTGTAGATAGGGGCCAGAATATCCCATTGATCGGTCTGATCGACGGCCTCCAGCGCCGCCTCATAATGGTGGATAGCTTTTTCTATCTGGCCGTGGTTTTTGTAAGCCCAGGCAAGATTGTTATGAAGAATCGCCTTAGACTCCCGGTCTTCTACCCTGGCCAGGTCCTTTTCCAGATAGTCAATGGCTTTTTCCCAATCTCCCCGTTTCAGGCATAGCATGCCTTCTGATTCTTCTCTGACCTTCATCTTTTCATTCTTCCTCTCAACCGCTTCTATTCATAACAGCTACGCTGCATACTTTAGCACTTCCAACTCTGCAGCAACATTAATGCGTTGGAGCAGAGAGTCTACCTCTTCCAGGACATTATCGTCTAAGAGGTATTCACTACATCGACGACATTGCCGGACTGGTAACTCTTTGAAGATCACGATAGTTGTATTGCTGACTTTAAACGGCAAATTCGTTATGAGGAACTCCATCGTTGAGCCACACATATGACATCTCATGGTGATTTCCTCCTTGTTTTGAAGTCGATCTCCCATTTATCAGGATCGGGATAATACGCGGTCACAACACGAACATTGTCTCCTTCAACGTCAGTGGCAAAGAGAATGTGAAATGCAGTTTGTTGATGCCAGGAATAGACCAGGTAGCTTGGTAAATATTTATCTTCTGGATACGCCTCGATAATTTCGTACTGCGCTGTCGACTCAAGAATCGTTTGTCGAGGAATAAATCGGCTTTTTAAACGCATATTGATATACTATTACCCCGCAACATTTGCGTTGTCCGCGAGAATGTTACGATTGCG
>JASEGY010000455.1 GCA_030019105.1 bacterium
AAGACTGTCCAGAAATTGCCCTTATTCCAGATATGAAAGCACGAGGTCTGTAATATAGAAAAACCTTGAGTTGCTTATGGCTGAATAATTACCATTTTTTTAGTTACCATTAAATTTGAAGAGGATACTTAATAATCGCCATCCACTGCACTATCATCCGGGATTCGAGTTGACCAAAAGTGATCATCAGGAGATTTGCAATCCGGGAATTAAGGAGAAACAGGGTTTAATCAACGGTGTCAAAAAAGGTCTGAACAAGCTCTACAAAAAGCTGGCAAAGGTTCGAGAAGTCCTGAACAAAGATGGCCGGCCTCGTCAGAACAGTGTTAAGGAACAATTAAATAAGAGTATTCAGGAGCACGAGGGCGACCTGGAACGTCTTAAAGAAGAGAAAAATCAACTACCGGAGAAAGTTGATGTTTCCTCTTTGGAGGATTATAGGACCTTCAATCAGATAGATAATGAAGGGAAGTATCTGTTTGATTTTGTAACGAGTGCCATGTGGAACGTGCGAAAACAGATGGTGGATTGGCTCCGGCCATTTTTGAATCAGAACGAGTTGGTCGATTTATTTTACAATGACCTGCACAAAAGCTAAAGCAAGCCACATTTCGGATGAGTGCGGCTAAATTCGGCCTTGTCCATCGTTTCGGCCATTTATCGAATTGCGAATCTCGAATTGCGAATCGCGAATCTATTTTTTTCAATTCGCAATTCGCGATCCGCAATTCGCGATTAACCCGTGAGTGGCCGAAACGATGGACAAGGCCCTAAATTCGTGTGAAGAGCCGGATGAGGCAGTCTGACCCAGCGTACGGTTCGACCATCAGTGGAGTAGTGGAAGCTCCCCCCACAGATTTTAGCCACACTCGATAAATTCGTTGCCGGGAGCGTTCCCAAGCCCGAAGGGCTGATATGATTATAGAATCAAGGACACCAAGCAAACCTTAACCCCGAAGGGGTGGAATAAAAATGACGTTCCTAAAACAATATTTCACCCCTACGGGGTTTCACCGCTGGGAATTCGAAATCAGCTATAACCATTCCATCCCTTCGGGATTACCAGGCACCAGACAAAGTGATTTCTGGGCGAGTTTTGCGGTATTGCGAAATTAGGCTTTCACGCTTTTCCTAATTTCCAATTTCCAATTTCCAATTTCTAATTTCAGCGTTCCATAATCCGCAATCTGCAATCCAAAATTGGTTTGGTTGCGGCCAGAGGCCGCGCTAAGTTATCCTCAGTTAAAAGAGAACGAAGGGATTTATGGGAGATTTTGATATAACCTTAAAGAGGCTTTCGGATGAGTTTACCGTAGACTATGCCCGATTTGCCCTGGATGATGAAAGAATCAATTTGGTAGGCAAGATAGATGTAAGCAAAATAGAGAAGGAGTTACCCATCCTGACCAGGGAGGCGGATTGCCTGGCAAGGGTAGCTGAAAAGAAGGGGAAAGAGTTTATCTTGCACATAGACTTTCAGGCGGAATATAGGCATAACCTGCCGGATAGAATGCTCGGTTATACCTATCGGGTTTATGAGAAATATAAGTTGCCTGTGTATTCGGTATTGATAGTTCTAAAGGAAACCGGGGTAAAGATACGGACAAAAACAGAGATAAAAGTAAGGGATTTGAAGTCATTGCGGCATGAGTATAAAGTGATAAAGGTGTGGGAAGTAGAGGCGGAAAAGATACTGGAGAAGAAAATAACAGGATTATACCCGCTTCTGCCACTAATGAAGACAGATAAAAGCGGGGAGGAGCTAATAAGTGAAGCCGCTGAGCTAATAGAAAAAGAGGTGGAGGATATAGAGCATAAAGCCGACGCTTACGTGGCTCTGAGGATTTTCTCCGCTATAAATTTCCCAAGCTCATTGGTGAATAAAATCTTGAAAAGGAGGGATATTATGGTTCAATCACCAGCTTATCAGGAGATATTGCAAGAAGGAGAAATGATAGGGATAGGCAAAGGGAAAGTGTTAGGGATAGAAGAAGGGATAGAAAGGAGTATTTTGGAAGTTTTAGAAGAGCGATTTGGGTTTATTTCTCCTAAATTAGAGCAAGAAGTAAGAGGATTACAAGGAATGAAGGCATGTGATTTTTTGTTAAGGAAGGCAATAAACGTGCCATCAATAGAAGAATTTAAAGAGCTTTTGGAGAGGGTGAAGCAGGAAGTTTAGTCTTGATCCTATCTCACGCAGAGGCGCAGAGACGCAAAGAATAATAAGTTCTTAGCGGCTTTGCGGCTTTGCGAGAGATAAAAAAAGCAAGAATTTCTCGCAAAGGCGCAGAGACGCAAAGAATAATAAGTTCTTAGCGGCTTTGCGGCTTGGCAAGAGATAAAAAAAGCAAGAATCTCTCGCAGAGGCGCAGAGACGCAAAGAATAATAAGTTCTTAGCGGCTTTGCGGCTTGGCGTGAAAGAAAAGGAGGAGGTCAAAAGATGAAGGGAAAAAGTAAGGCCGGAAAGTATTGGGAAGGAGGTTGGGCAAAATTGAGGCGAGTTGGGTTAGGCTGGTTCGGCGATGGTGGTGAGCAGGCGTATCAGCGTAGGGCAGGGTTGATGCGTGGTGTATGGGGCCTGTGCCTGGCGATGGTCTTGTGGTTGGCCGGGGCTTCAGGGGTGTTGGCTGAGACTCAGGAGGGGACGGAGATAAACACTGTTCATTCATCAACGGCTGATGCCTATGCCTGGACTCCTGAGGTAGCTTCTGATGAGGCCGGTATTCGGATAGTCGGCTATGATGCAGCCGGAAATGTGGGGTATGACAAATGAAATCTGTAGCAGTGGAGTTGCCAGACAGGCCGGTAGCCTGAAAGGAGGACAGCTATGAGCATTGACATTAATGAACACTTTGTAATAGATGCGAATGGCCGCAAAACAAGCGTTCTATTATCACTCAAAGATTATCAAAGATTGAAGCGGATGGCGGAATTGTTTCAGGAAGAAGACAGATTTACCGAAGAAGATGACTGTTATATCGAAGCTCGACAGTGAAAAGTTTTCACCCCGAGATAGGTTTAAATTCCCCAGCATTATTG
>JASEGY010000456.1 GCA_030019105.1 bacterium
ACGGAGCCGAATCGCTGCTTATATTTCCATCTCCAAAGTCCCAGGACCAGGCGGTGATCACGCCGGTAGAGGTATCATTGAAATCAACCGTTAATGGGACGCAGCCGCTGCCTGGAGTCGCTTCAAAATCAGCCGCTACTTCGATCCAGTCTATTACATGGATATAAGCGGTTTTGGTTTCAGAATCAGAGCCGCAGTCGCCACCAACTACCAGTGTTACTGTATAGTCACCAGGTCCCATATAAAGATGCTGGGGGTTCTGTAATGGGCTGGTATCCCCATCTCCGAACTCCCATAACCAGGAGAGGACATTCCCAGTGGACGAATCGCTGAAGTCCACCAGCAGGGGCATACAGCCACTCACAGGTTCAGCCGTAAAGTCTGCCGCCACTCCAGGTGGGTATACCTCAATGTAATTCACCTTTGTTTCGATGTCCGCCCCGTCCGGCCCACTTACTTCCAGGGTGACAGTATAACTGCCGGCGGTAGTGTAGGTATGACAGGGTGATGAATCAGTGGAGGTTCCGCTGTCTCCAAAATCCCAGGACCAGGAAGTAATATTACCGGCCGAAAGGTCAGTAAAGCAGAATTGTAAAGACACACAGCCGGCGGTATCAGAAGCCGTAAAATCAGCGTCGTAGCCGGTCACCGTAATAGTAATCGTCTCCGAATCCGAAAGTCCACAACTGTCGGTGACCATAAAGGTAACCGGGTATGTTCCGAGCTGATCGGCGGTTGGCGTCCAGTTGAAGACAGGCGGAACAGCGCTCGTATCAAAGGCGGCCGTATCCGGTAAATCAGTGGTGGTGTAGGTCAGGGTATCACCCGGGTCTGAATCAGAGGCAACGACTGGGAAGGTTAATAATTCACCCACCGAGACAATCTGATTACCAATAGAACTAAGCGCCGGCGGTTGGCAGACATTGTTGACAGTGATAATAATCGTCTCCGAGTCTGAGGCCCCGTGGTTGTCTGTCGCGATAAAGGTCACCGAATAGGTTCCGGCCTGATCATACCCAGGTGTCCAGGTAAAGGTAGGGTTAGTAAAAGTAGCCCCGGGCGGTAGATTCTGAGCCGTGTAAGAAATAGTGTCACCGGCATCTGAATCAGAAGCAGTGACCGCAAAGGTTAGAGTCTCCCCTTCATTAACAGATTTATTACCAATGGAGGCCAGAACAGGCGGCTGATTAACGTTATTTACGGTAATGGTGATCGTCTCCGAATCTGAACACTTCCCATCACTGACCTGAAAGGTAACCGGATAAGTGCCCGCCTGGGTATAATTGGGGGTCCAGCTAAAGGTGCGAGTATCTCCGCTAAAACTGGCTCCGGAGGGTAGCCCACTGGCGGTATAGGTCAGGGTATCCCAGGTATCCGAATCAGAGGCAGAAATATTAAAGGTAAGTGTCTGGCCTTCATTAACAGTCTTATTTCCAATCGAAGCCAGGACAGGACAGCGATTGACCTCGACTATCGTGATGGTTATTGCCTCTGAATCTGAGCCGCCTTTGCCATCACTGACCGTAAATACAATTCCCGAATAAGTCCCGGCCTGGGTATAATTGGGGGTCCAGGTAAAGGTTCCGGTAGCCCCGTTTAAAGTGGCGCCGGATGGTAAATTAATAGCGGCATAGGTAAAGGTATCGGCAGTATCCGAATCAGAGGCAGTAACCATAAAGGTCAGGAGCACCCCTTCTGTGCCTGATTTATCACCAATGGGGGTTAGCACCGGTGCTCTATCGGCCTTAAAATCCCAGGAAACAGCCGTCAGAGAATTGCCGGCCTTATCCTTTCCATTTACCGTAAGGGTATAATCAGTAGAGAGGGTAAAGGTATTATGAGAGCAAATAACTTTAGTATTACCACTACTCCACAAGTAATTCCAGCCACCTGGATCGGGTGAGGAGGTGAGCGAAAAGGCAGTGCCTGTTTGCATCTCTTCAGAGAAGGTGATAATCACTGCCTGATCTAAGGCAACCCCAGTGGTCCCTGAGGCTGGAATTTTATCTGTTACAGTAGGTTTGGTTGAGTCGATAGCGAAATTGGCATTACTGACATCATTGACGGTGTTGGCGTTAGCATCAGTCACCTCTACCTTAACCCGGGCCTGGGTCGAATTTATCCCGGCCGGTGTCCAGGGATAGGGACTGCTGCCTGCATTAGTAGTAATGGGATTATAATTTGTTCCACCATCGGTCGAGTAATAGAGTTTGACTGTATATGGAGCTGCCCCACCCCCGATAGTCCAGGTAATGTTGTGGGGATTCTCTCCATCCCATAACTCACCACCATTGGGCAAATTAAGGGTAATGGTAATGGCCACGGTGGTAAAGGACCATGAATAGGTCGCGGCCAGATTATTTCCTGTATCAGAGTCATCTTTGCCTGCCGTAGTAATACTGCAATTATAAGTTTGATTATAAGCAAAGTTACTATGGCTGATAGTTAGGGTGTTACCACTCCAGGAATAAGATAAGCCGCCTGGATTGGGTGAAATACTAAAGGCGCTTTGGGTAACAGACTGGTTCATCCCTTCGTTAAAGGCCACCGTAATAGCGGCTTCGACTGCCACATTAGCAGCCCCATTAGAAGGACTGGTACTGCTTACTTGCGGGGCAGTGGAATCAATAGTCAGATTGTTATCACTGGTATCCTGGGCCGTCTGGGTTGGGGTGCTGGAATCAGTAACTTCTACCTTAACCCGGACCTGATTTGAATTTATGGCTGGCAGTATCCAGGGATAAGGACTACTTCCTGCATTGGCCGTAATCGTATCCGGATAGCTGGCTCCGCCGTTAGTAGAGTAGTAAAGCTTGACCGTATAGAGGGCAAGTCCTCCGGATATGTTCCAGGTGATGTTTTTGCTGCTCCCACCAGTCCAATCTTGCCCGCCATTGGGTGAGGTAAGTCCCACCGTTAGTTGATTCACCGTGGTAAATGACCAGGTATAATTCGAGGCCAGGGAATTGCCCGGATCAGAGGTATCCTTAGCTGCCGTGCTAACCGTGCAGGTATA
>JASEGY010000457.1 GCA_030019105.1 bacterium
AACCACCATAATTCCAGTTATGCAATTTCTAAGACGCTGATCAAACCTGATGCTATTATTCAAGCAAGAAGGATTAAAGTAGGGATGAACAAGGCCGAAAGACACAACAACCCTGAACATTGAACCAGGAACCTGTGAATGGTTACCTTGATTGGAGAATGGGACGCAGATGAACGCAGACTTTCAGGATTCTTATCTCTCGCAAAGGCGTAAAGACGCTAAGAAACCGGTAGGGAACAGGCAAGAGGCGAAAGGCAAGCTCTTCCCCTTTTTACTATTGGCTGTCGGGTATTGGCTGTTGGCTGTCTCTCCCTGCGGTAAGCCGGACCTTGCCCTGGGAGCGGACTTTTTCGGGATAATCTCCGGCCTGGTACAAGACCAGGCAGGGAATCCTGTGGTTGGGACCAGGGTTGAAGCCCGCTCTTTAAGCGGCTCTTCTTCAAAAAAGGAGTCAGTAACGGATTATGAAGGCCGCTACCACTTAGATAGCCTGCCGGCAGGGGCATATCAAGTAGCGGCCCTGCCTCCTGAAGATTCATTCCTGGCTGTCCAAAGAGAGATATTGGGGGTGTTAAACGGCCTTACCACTCGATATGACTTCACCTTGCCGGAAGGGGGAGGAATAGAAGGCCGGGTGGTATATTGCCTTTCTAAGGATGTGATATTCTCCCCTTCCGGGGATGTGGTGAGATATTGTCCTTCTCCGACTCCTTTTGAAGGGCTGACCATTAAGCTGCAAAAGCAAGGTGAGGCGTTAAGGTCGACAATTACTGATGCGAAGGGACAATACCGGTTTGCAAATATAATTCCGGATGCTTATGAGTTGGAATTTGAGTTCTCTCAGATGGAATTCTTTAATACTCTTCCGGTTGCAGTAAAACCGGGGGAGATTGAGCCTCAGGATGTGTCGTTGGTAATTAAAGAGCCTTTAAAGCCTGAATCAGGCCGTATAGCCGGCCGGGTGGAAACCGAATCCAGCATGCCCGTTCCCCAGGCCACCATCTATGTCTGGGGCTTAAGAGACATAGTTCAAACAGACCTTGAGGGAGATTTTTTTATTCCCGATCTGCGCCCCAAGAACTACACCTTAATTATTATCCCTCCCGCTGATCTGCCCTTAGTTGAAGAGAGAATAACCGTCTCTGTGAAAGGAGGAGAAACAACCCTGCTTCCCAAAATCATTTTAAAGAAACCTGGCGGCATATCCGGCCAAATCCGGGATGAGGCAGGAAATCCGGTTGCTAAGGCACGCCTTGAAGCCAACCTGCGGAATGCCCAAAACGAGCTTGTTGATTCTGCCTCCGATGATTCTGATCCTGAAGGGCGATATTATATTGGGGGCCTCGTCCCGGGAGTTTACAAGCTTGATATTATCGAACTGCCGGATGATCTGAATCTGCTTAAGGAGCAAATAACCGGGGTGAAAGTTTGCTCCGGATCAGAGACCAATAAAGATATTACCCTCTCCAGGGGGGGAATAATTTCTGGGATGGTTACGGATGAAGCCGGCGAACCTGTCCCGGGCGTCCTTATTAAAGCTAACGGGAGAAATGCCCAAACAGACGTGGAGGGACAATACACTATGATTGCCCTCCCCCCGGCAATCTATACCTTAAAGTTGTCGCCTCCGGAGGGAAGAAACCTGCTCCCATTAACTCTTGATAATATCAAGGCAGCCACTGGAGAGATTACCACCCGGAACTTTATCCTCCAGGCAGGCGGTGTGCTGGCGGGAACAGTAACTGATCCGGACGGGAATCCAATAGCTGATATCAAGGTCGAAATTGAGGATGACTTTCTTAACAGCGGAGGAGGTCAATTAATAGATATACCTGGTAGTGAGGCTAAAATTTGGATATTTGAATCTCAGGTCAACCAAAAGACTACTACTGACCACGAAGGCTCTTACCGGTTTGACACCCTTCCCCCAGGCGACTATCGTATCCGGATCACTCCTCCTGAGGCATTACCTCTTAAAGGAGTAGCGGAGGGAGACATATCTTTATCCTTGAGTAAGACTGTGATCAAGAAGTTTACCCTCTCACCAACTAATCTTATTCGGGGAAAGGTGATTGATCATAACAAAGGAGCGGGGCAGAGGGATTTTATTGTCGTCGCCCGGGAGGCAGGCAAGCCATTAGAATGGAATTTAGAATATTCCGCCCAGACACTAATAGAGGAAGATTCATCCTACCAGATCAAAGACCTTCCTGCCGGGAGATACAATCTCTACCTGATATTAGAAACACCTGATTATTCCCCTTATTTTTCTCCAGGCCGGATACTGATCTCCAAATCTCCTGAGATAAGTTTGGGTTCGACCCAATTTATTGACGATCAAGATATTGAAGTTGACCTCTCGGGTGGAGGTCTATCGGGTCAAATAGCTGGAAGGGCCGAAACGGTGATGGCCCTCTCCCCGGATGGAACGCTGATTGGCAGTGCCTCTATCGGTCAAGGAGGAAGATACATGCTGGCCCCTCTCCCCGAAGGTGAATACACTGTTAAGGCTATTCTAACGGATGGCAGTTCTGTGGCTATGGACAGGGTGTCAGTGATCAAAGGGGCAATAATGGCCAATATTGACCTTAGCCTTGAGTCGCCTGGAACTGAATCGAATAGCCAGGCAAGCTTCAATCTTGATCAGGTCAAGGCTTACCCCAACCCCTTTTATCCTGGCCGAACCGAGTGGTGTACTATTGCCGGGATACCATCTGAGGCAGAGGAAATAAAGCTCAGGATTTACACCATAATTGGTGAATTGGTAAAAGACTTTGAGGCTGATGAAATAGCGGCTGACCTCTTCGGGAATCCTGTCGGGAACTGTGTCAAATGGGATGGCCGGAATGACCACGACCGGGCCTGTGCCAGCGGAATTTATATTTATTATTTAAGATGCGACCAAAAGGAGAGAACCGGCAAAATAGCTCTGGTTAGATGAAAGAGAGAATTATATAGCTCTTAAGATAAATATTTTGGGGTAAGCGAATTCAAGACAGGTTATG
>JASEGY010000458.1 GCA_030019105.1 bacterium
AACCTCCCTAAACAACCGTTAGGTTGTTCCGTTTGGTTGCGGCTTCGCCGCGCTAGAAAATAACCTTACAGAAGAGTCAAGTCCAATTTGATTGCCCCAGATGTGAAGAGTCAAAATCTATAAAGAGCGTCCCCAGGCGACGAAAAGAGGGGAGCCAGGGTATCGAAGGCGGTCAAGAGAAAGGCTCTAAAACTGAATGTCATAAGAAATGAGAGCGCTTCCTAAGGCAAGACAGACGGCCACCTGCGGCTGAAGCCCAGTAAAATCAAGCATAAATCATATGTAACTGCTCAATATCTTGTGGAAAGTAGCCGTTTACAGCTCGAAATTGGAAATTGGAAATTGGAGTATGAAGGCCCAATTTCCAATTTCTAATTTCAATATTTCGTGAACACTTATCGGTTTGCGAGATTCCCACACTTTATTGAGCAATTACAATCATATAAATCCCAATTTGAAAACGGTCTCGATTACTGAAACCTTACGGTTAAATAATTCCATTGACATCAATAATATCTTATGATATATTGAACTTAGCTCGCTAAAGGTGGTAAAATTATTCGAGCTGTACGGTTAAAATCTACCACGGAGGCACGGAGAAAAATAAATAACTACTCAGCCACGAATGAACACGAATATACACGAATAAAAACCAACACCTAAATTTAGCCGATGAGGCGAATAGAACACGGATTGTACGGATGAGACGGATAGACACGGATAATAAAAATCAGTGAAAATCCGTTGAATCCGTGTCATCCGTGTTCTATAAAAATTCGTGATAATTCGTGTTCATTCGTGGTTAATAAGGAGGCTGTGCAGTTACATATATTCTTAAGAGGAGAATTACCCGAAGGTGTGCACCAAGCCACGATAGCTGAAATTATCGCGCGATTTGGAAACATGGGAAAGATGGGGGACGGTGGTCCAGAAAGTGCTTAATTCCCCCAATTTATTTAATATCCTAAACGGCCTTGTCCATCGTTTGGGCCAATAGTGCTTGACCGAATTGGGTGTTGTAGTTGCAGAGCTTGCTCTGCCGTCCTGTCGAGCAAGCTCGACCACTACAAAATTGATCCAATGGCCCAAACGATAGACAAGGTCTCCTAAACGCTTACATGAACCCTAAAGTAGAAAGATTCAACCAGGAAGTAAAGGATAAGAAGATTCACATTGTGGGCCTCTCCGGAAGTGAAGGGGCCGCCATCGCCCGATTTCTGGCCGGATGCGGTGTGAGACAAATTGTCGGCCACGACTTCCAAACCCCTGAAACCTTTAAAGATAGTTTCTACCAGGCCCATACCAGCAGTCATACCGCTAAAGATCGTCAGCGCGCCTTTAAAGACCTGCGCAATCTCCCCATTACCATAAGGTTTAAAGACGAATATTTAAAAGATGTTCTGGAAGCGGATATTATCTTTGTTAGTCAAAATTGGTTCAACTATCCGGCCAATTCCCCTCTTATGTTTAAAGCCGGAGAAAAAGGGATCCCCTTTTCTAACATTACTCAGCTTTATTTCCAGCTTGCGCCCGGCCCGGTAGTCGGAATCACCGGAACTAAAGGCAAGACCACCACGGCCAACCTCCTGCTCGAGATATTAAACATTAGAGTCAAACAATCTCCTGCCCAACCCCGGGCCTATATTTCCGGAAATGATAGAACCAGGCCGCAGGTATTAAATGAGTTAAGCAAAATGGGCCGGGACGATGTGCTTATCCTGGAGATATCCAACCGCCAGTTGACTGATCTGGGGTATTCCCCCCACATCGGGATTTTGACCAATATCTCGGCTGATCATATCAAAGAACATGGGTCTTTTGATAATTACAGGTTAATCAAGGAGTCCCTTTTTGCTCATCAGACAAGTGAAGACTGGGCGGTTATTAACTATGACAACTCATTTGCCAGGGAAATTGGGAGCCGGCTATTTTCAAAAGTTTTTCCTTATTCCCGACAATTGGAATTTACCGACCAGGGGGCTTTCCTGGAAATAGGGGGGGCAAAACTTGAAACTCGACGACCCGCAAGGCCGAGCCGGCCTGGCGGACCAAGCCGGCCTGGCAGCGGGCGACCCGAACTCGAAACCCGACGACCCGCAAGCGGGTGCCCCGAACTCGAAACCGAGAAAGTAGTGGCTGTCAGGGATGGTGTCGGGGAAGTTCTTTTCGGGGCTAATGATTTGAAGATTCCTGGGGCGCACAATCTGGAAAATGCCTTAGCCGCGGCCTCGGCTGCCCTGCTGCTTGGCGTGGAACCTGAGGCCATCAAGGCTGGCATAAAGGCCTTTAGCGGGGTAAAAGGCCGGCTGGAGTTTGTCAGGGAAGTGGCGGACCGAGCCGGCCTGGCGGGCCGAGCCGGCCTGGCGGGAGTAAAATACTACAATGACTTAAGCAGTACAACCCCGGCTTCAACTATTGCTGCCCTGGAGGCTATCTCAGGGCCTATTATTCTGATCGCAGGCGGAGATGAAAAAGGGGGGGATTTTGCCGAATTAGCCCGGGCAATCAAGAAAAAGGTGAAGACAGTCGTCTTGCTCCCCGGAACGGCCACCGACCGGCTGAAGGCTTATTTGACCGATTTCGATTACCTGGAGGTCTCTGATCTTCCTGCGGCCATAAAGCACACCCTTGATGTTTCGACCCCCGGGGATACGGTTCTTCTTTCTCCGGCCGGGGCTTACTTTGCCAAACGGTATGTGGTGGGGAAGGAAGGCTTCAACAGGTTGGTCAAAAGACTTCGAGGAGACACAAAGAAACACTGTAACCAACCTGGACAGTAAAAAGGCGGTGAGCCGTGGGCGCGGATTAAAAAATGAGAATCCTATAGTTTCATGCTCCGCAGCCGGGCGAATGGGCCGGGAGTGCGGGCTGTGATCTGGGTACGATATTTCTCATTACGATGATGATGAGATTAAAGGCAGGGTGATTTTGAAGGTAGCTCTACTGATTATGAAGTATATTTTCAGGAAAGATATGGCTGAGCGTCTTCCTGAAATACTTGGT
>JASEGY010000459.1 GCA_030019105.1 bacterium
TAGCCTATCTTGAATTCGCTTACCCCAAAATATTTATCTTAAGAGCTATATAATCCGGTAATACATCGGTGAGAACGGGCACCACCGCATCTTCTCCTTTTAAAGAGTTGACAAATTTAAGATTATTAGTTATAATTTATGCATGATTCCCAAAGAAATCCTGAAACATATTCATCGCATTGAAATCACTACCTCCCGGCTGGTTAATGATATTTTTTGCGGGCAATATGAATCTGTCTTTAAGGGCCGGGGAATGGAGTTCTCTGAAGTCAGAGAATATCAGCCTGGAGATGATATTAGAACCATTGACTGGAATGTGACCGCCCGTTTCGGCCATCCCTTTGTGAAGAAATTCGTTGAAGAAAGGGAGCTGACGGTCATGCTTCTGGTAGATTCAAGTGGCTCGCAGCATTTTGGCACCCGGGATAAACTTAAGGCTGAGATTGCGGCTGAAATCTCTTCTGTTTTGGCCTTCTCAGCCATCAAAAATAATGACCGGGTAGGCTTGATTAGCTTTACGGATCAGATAGAACTCTTTATCCCCCCTAAAAAAGGCAGCAGTCATATTCTGCGGTTAATTCGGGACATCATCTATCATGAACCAGAGGGGAAAGGGACTGATATAAAGATCGCCTTAGAGTATTTGAACGATGTGATCAAACGCAAGGCGGTCGTTTTTCTGATCTCTGATTTTAAGTCGTCGGAGTTTGAGCATGTCTTAAAGGTAACGAATAAACATCACGACCTGATTGCCATCCGGCTGGTTGATCCTGTGGAAGAAGAACTTCCCGCCCTGGGCCGGATTCAATTGGAAGACGCTGAAACCGGAGAGATTACAGTTATTAATACTACCTACCAGAGCGTCAGAGAGGCCTATTCTTCACTCAATCTCGATAAGACCCGGGCCTTAAAGAATCTCTTTAAGACGACATCCCTTGACTGGGTCGAAATATCAACTGACAAGTCCTATGTTAAACCTTTAATCGCTTTCTTCCGGGCCAGGGCCAGGAGATTCAGATAGAAATAGCCTTGACGGCTAAGGCAAACTGTGCTAAGATGAATGGGTGTCGTGCATGAAAAATTCAGGTATCTTACTTGCAATCTTTTTTCTCCTGGTGGCTGCCGGGGTTGAGGCAGGCGAGCCACCGCTTAAAGTAAAATCTGAAGCAAGCCATACTAACATACTGATTGGCGACAGATTAACATATACGGTAACTATCGAGGCTGATCCGGAAGTAGATATAGTTCCTCCTGATGTAGGGGCTAACCTGACTGAGTTTGAAATCAAAGACTACCAGGTAACCGGGCCTGAAAAAAGTTGGTGGAAAAAGAAGGTTGTTACTGTCTATGAATATACCTTAACCATCTTTACTGCCGGCGAATATGAGATCCCGCCTCTGGTCGTTGAGTATAAGTTATCACCCGAAGCCCGGAACCAAAAGTCTATGCCCCCGGCTAATGAAGAGAGTAAGCAGACGAAATATTCGGTTTCGAGTGAGGCGATCAAGGTAGTGATTAAGGGTGTGGAGCTTTCAGGAGCGGACAAAGATGACATCAGGGACATAAAACCGCCTTTATCCATTCCATATTCCCGGCGTTTTTATCTTACCCTGGCAGGCATTCTTCTAGTAATAGCGGGCGCTATCGGTGGCTACCTTATTTATCAACGAAGAAAGATCAGGCCCGTTAGAACTGAGGTCTTCCGTTCTCCGGAAGAGATAGCCTATGAAAGGCTTAAGCAGCTCAAGGGAAGCAACTTGCTGCTTGAAGGCAAGCTGAAGAAATACTATATCATTCTATCAGAGACGATCAGGGCATATCTTGAGGCTAAATTTGGGATTCCGGTGCTGGATCGGACAACCAGTGAACTATACGAAGAGATGCGCCGGGCTAAACTCGACAAATTATTTTGCGATCTAATCAAAGATTTCTTGAGCCGAAGTGATCTGGTCAAGTTTGCCAAATACCGGCCGGATATTCAAACCATGGAGGCCGACTTTGAAACCGGCTGGTCGATTGTCAGAAGACAGAAGTCAGAGGACAGAAGTTAGAAGGCAGAAGTTAGAGGACAGAAGTCAGATGACAGAGAAGTTTCTAAGAAACCAGGTTTCTTCAAGAAACCTGGTTTCTACCAGCGAAAGACAGAGGAGAAGCATCTGACTTCTGACTTCTGGCTGGCATCCGACTTCCGGGCATCGTTTCATTCAGCCTGGAAATCGTTGGAGATCGGTTTACACTTTTGGGGAGTTTAGGCTTTAGCCTTTCATAAATGAAATCCTAAAGGATTAACTCCAAAGAAGTTGCGCAGCCTAATTTAAATTCGGCCATGCACTTCGCTTCAAAAGTGTAAAGCTGCTATTTGGGCGATTTGAAACGATGCCGGCCTTGATCATCGTTTCGGCCAATAGCAGTCTGTCGGAGAGAAAATCTATCTGTGCGCAATTTTGTAGTGGTCGAGCTTGCTCGACGTTTTGGCAGAGCAAGCTCTACAACTACAACAAGATGCCGTGAACATTGGGATTCTCTATTTCACTCCGACAGACTGCTAGTACACGTCGGCGGAAGTTCCCCGCCGGTTAGAGCTCTGGTTCCCACGCTCTGCGTGGGAACCCCATCCGGGACGCTCTGCGTCATGGATATGTGACGCAGAGCGTCACAGTCTGCATCCCCACGCAGAGCGTGGGGATGAGGGGGACTTAAGCACACCGCAAAGCGGTGAAGGCATGAAGCCTGGGGTTTCAACCCCAGGTGCCGATGTCGATTATGAAATACGCCCTGAAGGGGCGCAGCACGTTAGCCTATTACTGCACCCAGGGCTGTTCAGTTCTAATAAATTTCGACCTGTACGGTTAGGTGAAACATATCCACAGCTCCAGCGGGGTAGCAGATAGCTCTGGTTAGCTCTGGTTCCCACGCTCTGCGTGGGAACCCCATTCAAGGACGCTCTGCGTCATGAATATGTGATGCAAAGCATCACAGTTTGCGTCCCCACGCTCTGCGTG
>JASEGY010000045.1:0-11835 GCA_030019105.1 bacterium
ATCCGCAATCTGCAATCCAAAATTGGTTTGGTTGCGGCCAGAGGCCGCGCTAAGCGATAAATGAATATCGAAACCAATGGGAAATTGCAATGCGCCGGCACTCGCAAAATCCTACGCCGAAGGCTTGGAGACATTATATAGAAGAGGTGCGTCAGGGAAAGATATGGGATATCTCAATGCTTAATGCTTATGATGGAGAGGATCTAAAAACTGACATTCGTATTGTTGATTTTCGTGAGGTGTTCAGCCTTCCGAGAAACTTTCTCGAAAATTGGTTAAGCTGCCAGGATACACGTCTTCGACTTCTACCACCATATAGGGAACACCTTTCCCAAGCGTTCGCAAGATTCTTCATGCGTGTTGGCCTGCCCATTGACATTCCACGATTGAGGTAGAATCGTGTCCTAAAGGAAAGCTCTATAATGGACAGGGTAACTACTCAGGTTGTCAGGTTCACGGTTCAAAGGTTCACGGTTGCTCGCCTTGCGCTATTCGTATAGTACACTTTCGGAGTATCCTCTTCAAATCTAAGGGTAAGAGCCAAAGGGTTCAAAGTTCAGGGTTCACGGTTCCAGGGTTGGTTACCTTACGCGCTCTCTAACCTTGAACCTTGAACCTTGAACCTCTGAACCTCTGAACCTCTGAACCTGACAACCTGAACGGGTTCTACCATAACTTTTGAAGAGGATACGGTAATTTGAGCTTGAGCAGCAGATAGAAAAGGCGCGGGAACACGACCTATCCGGCGCGACCGTCCTGAAGGGAGCAGAGGACTTTGGCACGCACAGCCGGCTTCATACCACAAAAATCCTTCGGCTCTCTACCGACCTTCCGGTTGTGATCGAGATTGTGGACACACGAAAAAAATCGAGACGTTTCTCCCGGTAATAGACGGGGTGATTACGGAAGGACTGGCGACCATCGAGAAGGTTGAGGTTCGGTTCTATCGGAGTGGGGACACTGCTAAATATAACGGAGGTTTCTGCCAATGAGAGGAATACAATTTGTCACTGATGGCCTGGGCAAGAAAACAGCGGTTCTTATTGATCTTAAAGAATGGGGAGAACTATGGGAGGATTTTTATGATGCCTTAATGTCTGAATCTCGGAAGAATGAACCAACTATATCCTGGGAAGAGTTAAAAGCAGAAACCAAGAGAGAAGAGGTAATAAGTGGTTGAGTACCAAATCCGATTTACCACTTCAGCGGCTAATGAATTTCGTCGTTTGCCGGATCACATTAAAGATGAAGCTGAATTGGTGATCGAGGGACTAAAGAAAAATCCCCGGCCTTTTGGTGTGCGCAAATTAAAAGGACATAACCGACTGTATCGTATCCGAATTGGACAGTATCGGCTGGTGTACGAAATCGACGATAAAACAAAACTGGTTCGTGTTACACGAGTACGACATCGACGAGAAGTATATCGGTAACTACTCAGCCACAGAGGCACAGAGACACAGAGGAAGGATATTTTATCGCAAGGGGATCAGGTTATATGAACTTACACCAGGACATCTCTTATCAAGCTTTAATTCAAAATCTGCAACATGTGCGGCGGCATCTGCGTGGGGTAACAATCCTTAGCAGGATTACCACCATGCTGGCTGTGCTTCTGGGCATCTCGCTTGCCGGCTTTCTTCTGGATAAATTCTTTCCCCTGCCGGCAGCGCTCCGGGCAGTATGTCTAAGTTTAGCCATCCTAGGCGCAGTGGGCTTTGTAATCGAACTAACCCTCAGACTTCTGGTGGGGTGGAATGACGAGACCATTGCCCTGCTTATTGAAAGGCATTACCCGGAGGTCGCCGATCGCTTAATAAGCTCTGTCCAGTTGGTTAAAGAAGGCTCAGGCCTTTATTCCCTTGAGTTGGTTAAGGCCCTGTTCCGGGATGCGGAAGAAGGATTAAACAGACTCAAGCTATCAGAGGCAGTAAGCAAAAAAGGGCTGCTCAGGTCTTCCATGACCGCCGGGGGGCTGGCCTCAGGATTGATCGCTTACGCCTTCCTTTCACCGCTCTCTTTCTCTGCCTCAGCCGAGCGGTTTTTCCATCCTTTTAAACCACCATCCCTTTCTCAAATTCAAGGGAGAAAAACGGCTGTGTCCTTCCCGGAAAAAGCGGAGCTTGCCAATCCGGTCATTACCGGCCTTCAATTAAGATACGAGTATCCTGCTTATACTCAATTGCCGCCCGTAAACGGAAAAGAAGGGGAAGGACAGATCGAAATACTTGTCGGGACTAAAGTGACCTTCCGGGCTGAAGCCGACCATGCGCTTAAAGAAGCCCATCTGGCTCTTTCCTGGGGGGATACCCGTCCTCTTTTCGTAAAGGGAACCAGAATCACCGGACAAATAGTGATCACTCAGGATGGGGAATACACCATTCAGGCAGTCGATATCCACGGACGGCCTAATCTTGATCCGGTTAAATTTCAAATCACCGCCTTACCGGATAATCCCCCACGGGTTAAGCTCCTTGAACCGGGAGAAAATATCTCACTCCCGGCAGAGATGATTGTCCCCTTAAGAGTTGAAGCTGAGGATGATTATGGAATAACCGATCTTAATTTGAGATACAAGATAAATCGTTATTATCAAGTAAAGGAAGAATGGGAAGAGGGTATCGCCCTGGCGGCCTACCAACCTCCCCGCAAGAATCCGGTTAAACCTTATCTCTGGGATTTAAGCGTCCTGGGGCTGCTTCCGGAGGACATTATCATTTACTATGCGGTCGCCTTAGATAGTAAAGGAAATAAGGCGCTTTCACCCAGATACATTATTCGTTTCCCATCCATGGCTGAGATTTATAAAGATATCGCCGAGCGGCAGAGACAGGAACAAGCTTCGCTGACCGACATCCTCGAAGAGCAAAAGCAGATAAAAGAAGCTACCGAAGATCTGCTCGAAGAAATAAGGAGAGAGCGAGAGCTTTCCCCTCAGGGCAAGGAAAACCTAAACGAGCTTTCTAAAAAGGAAAAGGATATTGTCCAAAAGGCCGAATCCGTGCTGGAACAGATGGCTGAGACAATGGCTCAGATGGAGGAAAACCAGGTTGTTTCTCCTGAGGTCATGGAGAAGATGCGGGAGATCCAGGATCTAATCAAAAAGGTAGTCAGCGAAGAGATGCGGGAGGCGATGAAGAAACTTTCTGAGGCCATCGAAGGGGTGAAATTGACAGAGCAGGAAGAAAAGCTTATGCAGGCTAGCTTCAATCAGGAGGAGTTCATCCAGCGGCTGGAGCGGACTCTATCTCTGCTGAAACGAATGGAACTGGAACAATCTATGGACGCAGCCATCAAAGAGGCAGAACAAATCCTGCAAAAACAGGAAGATATCGCCGAGCAAACCATGAAGGGGGATAAAAAAGACTTGTCTGACCTGGCTAAAGCCCAGGAGGCCTTAGCCAAAAGAACCGAGGAGCTTCTCAAGGAAATAGACCGTATAGCCGAAAAGGCCAAAGAAATAGAACCCGCGGCAGTTGAAGATCTTAAACAGGCCGGAGAGCAAGCCGGGAAGACCCCTTCAAAGATGCAGGAGACAGCTAAAGACCTGGCGGCCGGCCAGCGTGAAGAAGCCCGGGTAAAAGAACAAGACGTGATGCAGAAGCTATCCCGGCTTTCAGCGGGATTATCCCGGGCCAAACAGGGCATGCAGTCCTGTCAATTGGACCAGCTCAAGCAGGAAATGGATAAGGCCCTGGGAGAGGTTCTTAACCTTTCCGCTAAACAGGAAGAGGTCGTCTCATCCCTCTCTTCCGGCCGGGCCCCATCCCTGGGGTCATTAGCTGCGGAGGAACTCCTTTTGAAACAGGGGGCGGAACAGATTCTGGGGCGGATGGAAAAGCTGGCTAAAAAGAGTCTTATGTTTCCGGGTCAGGTTCTTGAGGGACTTAAACAGGCCTCCCAGAATCTCAGCCGGACGGCTAATAATCTGGAAGAGGGTAAGCGCGGCTTTGCTCAGGCCAGGGAGGCCATGTACCAGTTCAACCAGGTGGCCGTTGATCTTATGAAGGCCAGCCAGAAATGCTCCCAATGTCAGGGCTC
Organism: bacterium; assembly: GCA_030019105.1. Taxonomy (GTDB): domain Bacteria; phylum UBA9089; class JASEGY01; order JASEGY01; family JASEGY01; genus JASEGY01. The sequence continues at coordinate 4,042 of JASEGY010000045.1, forward strand.
CTGTGATAAGGGCGGCGGCAGGGAGCAGTTGTCCAATATGGGTAAACAACAGCAGGGAATAAATAAAGGCACGGATGACTTATTAAAGCTCTTTCCTGATTTGACCCGGCCTCAGGCCCAGAGAATGGCCAAACAACTGGCTTATGAACAATCCATGGTCAGGCAAACCCTGGAGAGACTCTTAGCAGGCGGCGATGAACTGTCAAAATTACTGGGGAGGCTGGATGAACTGGGTAAAGAGATGGAAAAGATAGAAAAGGATTTAGAATCCGGCTCGATCGAGCCTGAGACAAAGAATAGACAAAAGCAGGTTTTGAAGAGACTTTTAGATGCGACTAAATCAATCCACCAGAAGGAATTGTCCGAAAAGGAAAGAGAAGCCGAAAGGCCCAAAGAATATATCCGTCGAGACAGACCAGGCCCACTGTCGGATAAGTTGACCCGCCCGCCCCAACTTCCCGGGGAAAAACTTCCTTCCCCTGACGCCCCCGGCGTTACCATCCCCGGCTACGAGGAATTGATCAAGCAATATTTCCGGTTATTATCTGAGGGATGGGAATAGTTTTTTGTAATATCTTCGATTCAAGAATGTCTAATCTATAAACGAATCAGGATAGAACCCCACATGGCCAGACAAGACCCTCCCCCTTTTGAATTCGTCTTTTCTAAATACAAAGAGCGGATATTCAGACTCATTTGCCAGATGATGGGGGACGAGGAGGAGGCTAAAGACCTGGTCTCAGAGGTGTTTTTAGCCGCTTACAAGGCATACCACCGATTTCGGGGTGAATCAGACGTTTACTCCTGGCTCTACCGGATTGCTATTAACCGGACACTGAATCGAATCAAGCGCAAGTCAAGGATTGTCTCGCTGGACAACCCCCCTGGGAAGGATAAAAGAGGGGAGGACATCTTCCACGAGGTGGTTAGTCCACGGGATGGCCCGGAAGGACTTCAGGAGAGGAAGGAGGTAATCGAAGCGGTCAGGAGGGCTATTGCCAAATTGCCCTCCAAATATCGGGAGGTAGTCGTCCTGCGAGAAATCGAGAATCTTTCTTACGAGGAGATTGCGGCTACCCTGGAGATTTCTACGGAAACAGTAGGGGTAAGGCTCTATCGGGCCAGAGAAAAACTACGGAGGTTAATCAAATACAGCTCGTAGCTGCGCCGGGAAGGTTGAAGGATAGAATCTGTTCTAAAGGGAGCGAAGGCAATGAAGTGTCGAAAGGTGAAGAGACTGCTGTCTATTTACATAGATGGAGAACTGGAGGGAAGTAAATCGCAGGAGGTGGAGAACCACCTTTCCACCTGTGTCTCCTGTGCTGGAGAGCTTGAAAGCCTGAGTAAGCAGAGTAGCCACTTAAGGGAGCTTTTTGCCTCAATCAGAGTGCCGGCTTTATCCCCTGACTTTGCGCGGGAATTTTATGAGCAGTTAGAAGAGAAAGGTCGCTGGTGGGAAATAGATTGGTGGTTCCCCTATCAACAGCCGGTTTTAGCTGGAGTGGCCATGGCCTGCCTCTTGCTGGCCATTCTCTTCTACCCCAAAGGGAATGGGGTTAAAGTGGGGAAAGATGAGCCCCTGCCCTTGATCGTCCGGGAGGCAGTATCTGAGGTTGGCAGGCTCTCCGAGCAAGAGATACTAAAGAACCAAGCTGAGGATATCATTAGCCGGCTGCTTTAGTAGCCGCTTTCCGGGAAGGAAATTCTACGGGAAGGAGGTTGTCTCTCGGAGGGCCTGCCAGAAAATTACGGATTTTGGGCATTGTCCCAAAAGGAAGGGAGATATACAAAGAAAGGGGTGGGTTTATTACCCTCCCCCTTTCTAAGCCGATAAGATCAAAGTCCTAAGATCAATCTCGTAATTAGTATAGCATTAATTTTGGATATTGTCAAGAGTAAAATGGCTCAATGCCCAGTAAAATTTGGGTGGTGTCTCATTTTGACTTAATGAGCTGCGTAACTTTCCAGGAGTTAATCCTTTAGGATTTCATTTATGAAAGGCTAAAGCCTAAACTCCCATTATTCGAGGAGGTGGCAAGAATGAAGAAGCTCTATTGGATAGCTGTCTTAGCTATTGTCTCGTTAGTCTTCACCGGGTGTTTCAACTACAAGTATGTCAAGGTTACCAGGACCATGATGAAGGCCCAGCAGGAGGTGGAAAAGGAAGAGTATGACCGGGCCATTGAAAGACTTTCTAAATTAAAGGAAGACTATCCGGAATTTGGGCGATGGCCGGACTTAATGCTGGCAGATGCATACCAGAAGAAAGGGGACTATGCTAAGGCCGAGGCAATTTTAAAAGGGATCGAGCGGGATGAAGGACTATCCTTTGAGGCCTATCTAAAGAAGGGTGGATTGTACTTGGCCCAGAACAAAGAGGCAGAGGCCGAAAGGGTTTTTGAAACGGTAAGAGAGAAAGGAGCTATTCAAACAGAGGAGGCCATTGCCCGGATATACGAGGAGCAAAAGCAATACGAGGAAGCCCTGGCTATCTATACCAGACTTAAAGAGGAACATCCTGATCACTTTCTGGCTCACACTGATCTGGGGAATGTTTATCGTAAGATGGGCCAGGCTGTCAAAGCGATTGGAAGTTATCAGGAAGCCCTGAATCTTAACCCCAAGAATGTTGAGGCCCTGCTGTGGCTGGGGGGACTCTATTTCATAACCGGCCAGGAAGAAAAGACCAGAGCGACTGTGACAAAAGTACCGGCTATCCCTGAAGGAAAGGAATACACCCGGCTGGTAAAGACTATGTTGAAGTATCTGGATTCTTCGTCCTACAAGAAGTCCCGGTCAAGTGACGTCGCCAGAGAAGAGCTTTCTGCCGGTAAGTTAAATGAAGCGGCTGAAATCTATCAGAAGACCCTTCTGGCCATTCCTGCCGATTCCAGGCTCCATTTTAACCTGGGGGCTATTTATCTTTTGAAGGGGATGGATAAAGAGGCCGTAAGAGAATTTAAGAAGGTCAAGGACGGAGATGAGGCCGGATTCGCTAAGGTGATTGTAAAAGAGGTGCTGGATCGCTAAATATTTTGGAGCACCCACTACCCAGTTGGCTTAAGGTGTCAGGTTGTAGTCTGACACCCCTACGGATTATTAAGCTGACGTAGGAACAGCTCTACTTCAACGATAGATGTTAGCCTTTCAATAAGGCTATGAGTTTGATAAGAAAGTCTAAGATTGTTTTCCAGACTTTAATCTTATCAGTTACGTTCATATTTCCCTCCTTTCCGGGTAGTGGGTGCATAAAAAGAAAGAGGTAGGTTTTCCTACCCCTTTCTAAGTTGGCACCTACAACCATACCAACTTAAAGATATGGAGGTGAACGTAACCACAAGCTCTCCACATCTATCGTTGGTATTAATATAGCATTAATTTCAGATCTTGTCAAGAGTAAAATTTGGATATCCTCAGCCAACGGCGTTAGTCGCTTTCCTGGAATAAAATCTTTAGTTAAGAAAGGAGATGGTCGGAAGAATAGAACTTAGATACTTCATGGGGCAGACATTTTGCCTGTCCCATTAAATAAAATTAGGAGGTGATTAAATTGAGAACAATAATTGCGGTAACAGGTATTCTCTCATTGGCCTTTCTATTGCCGGCAGACATGAGCTTGGCTGATGAGAGGAATGAATTTCGGGCCGAATTAGAACGGGACATGGCCAGGGATGCCTATCAGTCCATCCTGGCTGGAGAAGAAAAAGAGGCCGAATACCAGATGGCTAAAACAATTACCGATGTCCATGGAAACCGGGTCAGAATGGAAGGTTATGTTTTAAAGCCTTCTCCGGAGCAGTATAAACTGCTGGCCTTGAATACCAGGGACGGCCGGATAGACTACGGTTACTATCTCTATACCTTTAATGACGCTGTTCCCGGTCTTGATGTCTTAGAAGAGGCATCGGCGGGTATGTGGGAAGAGAAGCCAAACTATTGGGTCAGGAGAGTAGAAACTAAACTCTCTAATATGAGAGACAATGTGACTACGAAACAAGAAATATCAGACCCGGTAGAGATAGATGTATCACTCTTCTCGGAAGAATTAGTAATGGAGGAAGCCGGGGAAGAGCTTGAACTCAATATCCCGGAGCAGATATACCTTCAGACTAATTACCATTACACTCGCTCGGTAAATGGCAACGTAAAAGAGAAGGTATGGTCCGGCTTCTCTCCTGAAACAGGGATTGCCGGCTATGAGGCATGGTATCCTGCTTCTGATGGACTTGCCCTGGGTGAGAAGTATGAATATGATGTATTCAATGGCCAGTCCCTGACTATGCTCTACGATACCCGGGTAGTTCCGGACTATGAGTATTCGGCCGACAGCGATCAGGCTCACTGGAAGGATAGAGAGGACTTTAAAGATGGCACCTTCCTTTCAGAGGAAACCTTTCTCATCGATGATGAAGGTAATATCCAGCGATGGGATATACCCGAAATCCTTGATGCAGGAGAAATAATGGGAGGCAATGGAGAGGTTGAATTAACTAAAGATGGGATGAAAACCTTAGATGAATATGGTCAAGTTCCCAATATTGAAAGAATTATTACGGCCACTGAATTTGAGGGGAGAAAAATCGACCTGGTCTATCCCACGGCTGTGCCGGAGATAGGACTCGATATCGAGGGTCTTTGGTAATTATCCCTTAAGAGGGAGCAGGTATAAACGGCCTGCTCCCTCTCACTCGAAACTTAAACCACAGGAGGAGAGTATCTTCTCAATATTTCGGGGAACACTTGTAGGGGTTCGATTTATCGAACCTGTATTGGGCTTGATAAATCAAGCCCCCATGCGCATCAACTTAAGCATAACTCTTTATCGGCCAAGTAGATGCGCAAAGTACAAAATTTACCCGACAGTCACCTGGGAAGGGAATTTACCCTTTAGGGTTTCATTTATGGCCAATACCAGCAGGATGAAAGGCTAAAGCCTAAACTCCTGTTTCCACAACTTGTTGTGTAGTAGAAGTTTCAGCTTAAGTTGATGCCTATGGGCTTGATAAATCAAGCCCCTACAAAACGCCCCGATTTATTGAGAAGATACGGAAGAGAGATGTTGAAAAGAAAAATATTACTGATCCTTGTATTCCTTTCAATCCTTATCCTGGAAACCGGTTGTGGTAATAAGGACAGCGGAACTTCGCCCGGCAATAACCAACCACCAGTAATTGATGAACTTAAAGCCGGGTCTTCCCAATTAGAAGTAGGAGCAGAAACTACGCTTACATGTGTGGCTAATGATGTTGACGGTGACGGTGACAGTCTGACTTACACCTGGTTTCTTAACGATAAAGCCCTTCCTGACACGGGGCCGTCTATCTCCTGGACTGCTCCTATGGACGATGGAACCTATCGAATTGCGGTCGTGGTCAGTGATGGAGAAGAAGAGGATAGAAAAGAGATCGAGATAACGGTTACTGATAACCGGGCAGTTTACAATCCGGCTGAATATTTCCCTTTAGGGGAGGGTGATTCATGGACATACAGAGAGAGTGAGATGGAAGAACCTGATGTTGAGACCACCTATATTATCAGGGGAAAGATGGAGATTAATGGAGTAATGGCCGTCAAAATGGCAAAGGAGGATGATACTTCTTCTTATGACCTTTACACCAATACCGGCGGGATAAAGTGGCTGGGATTTAAATATGATGAACCCTTTCAAGGTGTTGTCAGTGAAGGGTACTGGGACCTACCTCCAGGTCTCCCAACTACAGAGGCCAGGATTGGCGATCAGATTGAGATTAAGACCTTTGTCTATTCTATGGATGGCGTGCCGAGGCTGGGCCCTTTTTATGTGACAATTACGCTAAAAGGCCCCGAGGATGTATCGACTCCGGCCGGCTTCTTTGCCGATTGCCTACTAATTGAAGTTCAGTTTCACTATCCTTACGGAGGGACGAATAAAGACACCCGGTGGTTAGCCAAAGGTGTGGGGCTGGTCAAAGAAAGAGCAGAGGTGGTTGATGAAAGTGGAGAAACAGTCTGGTGGTGGGAAGAGAGCGTCTTGATTGACTATAAGGTAGGAGGAATGAAATGAGGAGAATCTTATCTCTATGTTTGATGTGTTTGATCTTCCTGGTTGGTTTCCCGTCTTTATCTGAGGCCAGGATAAAGGTCCTGCCTATTATTAAGGCCAACGGCATGGCCGGGAAGTCCTACTTTGAGGAGTCCGAAGGTTCATTAAGGGGCAATATCTCCCTTGACTTCATGCCCGTTCTGAAGATTAATCCTACCCTCTCTCTTTTTCCTTATTACAGTGGCTCCTATCAGGGAAGCCGGGGGGCGGTAGAGCTTCAGGGCGGTGGGAAACTCCAGCAGAAGAGACAGGATCATCTCCTCTCGCTTAAGGTGATCAAAAAGGTGGAAGATTACAAGCTCAAGGCCAGGGCGGGCTATGAACTGGAACTCTTACGAGAGACCAAGGATGAAACATGGGGTGAGGGACTATTTGACTACGAAAGGACTTACGGTCTGGTAGAGGTAGAGAGGATTTTCAGGGACCGTTATCATCCGGCTGACCTGGTACTTGGTCTTGGCGGCTACCGGCTGGAGTTCCCAAATTACGATCCAATAGCCACCGGGACAGAAGAATGGAAGGAGCTTTCTGAACCCGGACACCTTGACTATCAAGCCAACGAAGTCTCCCTGGATGGAGATATTGTTCTTGCCCCCAATTTATTACTAAAGGGGCTCTTTTTCTATACCCACAAAGATTACCTTCATCAGAGGGCAGTTAATTCGGAGGGGATGTTTTCTTCTCAGAAGAGGGAGGATGATGACTATCAGATAAAACTGGGGACAAGATATACTCTCCGCCAATTCAAGACCCGTCTGGGACTCAATTATATTTTCCGGTTGACCCGATCAACCCAGAACCACTTTGACATAGCTAAACTACAGTACCTTCCCAACTTCTACGATTCGCATGAGAACAGGTTCTCGCCTACCCTAACTTTCTATCTTCCACACCGGTTAATCCTCTCCAGCACCTTTGAATATAGAGATAAGCGATATAAAGACAGGCTGATTCAGGATGAAAAGGGGAATTACTTAGACGAGGAACTCTATTCTAAAACCTATCTTTATGGTCTCAGTCTTTCTTATCCCCTGCCTAAGGGGTTTTGTCTTAGATTAGAGGGAGATTTTAAGAGGGTGCGTTCGAATATGGATTACGAGGCCTTTTACAATTACAACTACGAGACAAAATATTACGGCCTGGGGGTGTCGTATGAATATTAAGATTCTGGAGCACCCACTACCCAGATGGCTTAAGGTGTCAAGTGGCAGTCTGACACCCCTACGGATTATAAGCTGACGTAGGAACAGCCTTACTTTAAGATAGACGTTAGCCTTTAAATAAGGCTATCAGCTTGACCAGAAAGTCTAAGAGATATCTCAAGACTTTGATCTTATCTGTTGGGTTCATATATATACCCTCCTTTCCGGGTAGTGGGTACATAAAAAGAAAGAGGTAGGTTTATTTCTACCTACCCCTTTCTAAGTTGGTATCTACCACTATACCAACTTTAAAGATGTGGAGGAGATGAACCCAACAAAAAGCTCTCCACGTCTATCGTTATCTTTAATATAGCATTAATTTCAGATCTTGTCAAGAGTAAAAATAAAACTATAGCTCTTAAGATAAATATTTTGGGGTAAGCGAATTCAAGATAGGCTATATAGCTTTCGGAGTTAATCCTTTAGGATTTCATTACTTATGAAAGGCTAAAGCCTAAACTCCAATCTTCAACCAACCCCAGAATCTTTTTCTTAAGCACTATATTTCCC
>JASEGY010000045.1:11841-14447 GCA_030019105.1 bacterium
AGCCTAAACTCCAATCTTCAACCAACCCCAGAATCTTTTTCTTAAGCACTATATTTTGTATTTAGGCAGGTGATTTAGATTTTGCTTAACCGGTTACTCTCTTGGAAATTAGTTCTTATCTGGCTGCTGCTTTTCCCCTTGCCCCTATGGGCGGCAGAGGAGAGCCAGCTTATTACCCTCATTGCCCCTTCTTCCGCAGCCGTTAGAGAAGCCCATCAGGTAGTAGAGGGCATGGTAGACGAGCCCTTTATTACCCGGCTCTCTCTTCTGGTGGAGCCTTTTATCACCGAAAAAGAGGTGGAGCCAATCATTGTGAGGGTTGAGGAAGGCCGTTTCCGGGAAGAGGTAGCGCTTGAGCCGGGCTTAAATATCATTACTGTCTCTACGCTGGGGGGGCAGCACAAAGTGAGTCAGCCTATCTTTTGGGTCACCACCAAAGAGAAGGGCAAGGAAAAAATAGGGAGCAATACCCCTATTATCTTCGTGGAGCCGGCCGGGATAAAGCTGTCTGCATTCCCTACCCTTAAAGGCGTGGTTACTGATACCAGTATTACTTCCCTCCAGGTGGTCACCTTAGGGTTTTATGAATCACTACTTTTAACCGGAGAGGTGAAGGGTGAGGTTAAAAGTAGTAACGGAAATATCCGCTGCTCTGAAGTTGGAGTAAAAGATATGACCTTTTCACTGCCCCTCACCCTGAGTGAAGGGCTTAATATGGTCATTGCCCGACCAGCCCACAGACCGGCCGGTTTGGCAACTATTCAAATGAAGGTGCTGGTTTATGAGAGACCGAGCGAAATGCTTGTATTAGAGGAGCCAAAAGTAGTTGACGGCAGGGTAATAATAGTTGGAAAGGCAACTGATCCGGCCATCAAGGAAGTCACGATAACAGCCTCTGCCCTGGTAAGTGTTAAAGACGGCGAGGCGATAAAGACCCTTTTCAGAAAGAAGGTAAAGGTAGGGCGAGGGGGTAAATTCAGACTGAAGACCGGGTGGGGGGAAGATTACACCATCAAGTCATCCCCTACTATCGCTGTCACGGCCGGCAAAGAACGGGCCACAAAGACCCTTATCAAATGGTGGTAGCTAATATAGATTAGGTGACGTTGTTGAAATTCGTTTTACACTGCTTCCAGAGAGTAGACTGGAATTTCCATCGTGCTTATGGGTTTCATTTTGCTTTCCATAGAGGTTTCAAGCCTCCGGACAGTTTTAAGTGAAAACCAACGTTCACCACATTCCTGACAGACGCGGGCCGGGACTGCCTCAAAAAATGCGGGAAAGCTGTTCGGCCCCTGCTCATAGAATATTTCTATCCGATCATCCTTCAATTGCCCCCCACAAACCGCGCAAATGTTTCCTCGCTTTAGTTCCATGGGCATTGCTTTCACCTCCTCGCCTCAACGCTTCATCTTCCCAATATACGGTGATGACATAAAGGACGTCTCCAACACCACATGCTACATTCAATTGTTGTGGTTCAGGTAAAGTCAATCCACCTACTTTTCGGTTCGTCCACCCCCGTATTGTGCATTTAGGATACGGCTTTGAGCCCGGCCGTTGTTCAACAATTCTTCCCTTTATAATGACTTCTTCGATATTACGAGAGGACACTTCCCGTTGTTTTACTCGCATCAACACCTCACCGGAAAATTCAACTTCTTCATTTTGCCAAAAAATACGAATATGGTCGATATCCAAGTTGGCAGCTCTCCCTATCAATTCCAATTTGCTCTCAATATTTTTAGTATACTTTAAAATGGGTTGTTTGTCAAGGGAAATTGACTTTTTGGGGCATAGATCAGGGCTCAAATCTTAAGGGAAGGGTATAATAACAAGAGACCGGCCGGCCACTAACCCTGGGTTCAGAGAATTGCCATCCCTTGACCGTTTGCCTGGCTATATCGGCAAAGCCAAAGCCTTCCGGGTCTTCTTTTAAAACCTCGACCTCTTCTACCTTCCCTTTCGGCCCTACCAGAAGTCTAAGGAAAACTAAGCCGGCCAATTCAGACTCGGCGGCCAGCTCAGGATAATCCGGTTCAACGTAGTTGATTACCTCCAGAGAATTATCTAAGGAAGAGACCTCGTAGACTGCTAACTCATTTCCCTCTTCCTCGCCTTCTGGCAAACCGGCTGAGGTGTCGGTGGAGACTACCTCCTTTGTGTCCCATTCAACAGCGGCCAGAGGAATGATCTCTTCTCCTACCGGCAGCACTTCTATGGGCTCAGCTTCAATAATTGGTTCCGGGGGTTTCTCTACCTTGAGCGGCTTTGGTTCTACTTCCTTAGGTCCTGGTCGAAATTGAGGCGGCCGGGGCTTGGGCTTTGGTTTAGGTGGAGGTTTTGGTTTGGAAGATGGGGGAGTAGGTTTAGGAACCTGGATAGAGACGAGTTGAATAGGGTATCGTTTTATGATCGATTTGGGTTGTGCCTGGTTCAGTTCCGGCATCCAGAGAAAAAGAAGCAGGTTAAGGAGCAAAGAAAGACTAAACGAGAGTGCCAATCGGTTCATCATTGTTTGGTGGTATACTCAGCACGGTCATAAATAGTAATTTTGAACAGGTTGTAGGTTGTAAGTTGTAGGTAGTAGGCGTAACCTACAACTT
>JASEGY010000460.1:0-84 GCA_030019105.1 bacterium
CCTGAACTCCAAAGGATAGCCAACCCCAAAATCTTTTTCTTAACCACTATAGATTAGTAAGACTCGTAAGCGTTTACGGGTTCA
>JASEGY010000460.1:182-2991 GCA_030019105.1 bacterium
CAGGGTTCACGGTTCACGGTTGAGGAAAACAGCGAAAGCCGCAACAACCCTGAACCGTGAACCGTGAACCTGACAACCTGAGTAGGTTCACAGTTCCAGGGTTCACGGTTCACGGTTGAGGAAAACAGCGAAAGCCGCAACAACCCTGAACCTTGAACCGTGAACCTGACAACCTGAGTAGTAGTTACCAATAAATAATACCAAAAACCAAAGGAGGTCTAACTTATGAAAGCCGTTATTATGGCTGGGGGGTTTGGCACAAGGCTTCGGCCGCTTACCTGCAATTTACCCAAACCAATGGTTCCGATGGTCAACCGGCCGATTATGGAACACATCATTCACCTGCTGAAAAGGCACGATATTACCGACATCCTGGCTGTGCTCTATTATCATCCTGAAGTAATCGAGAGCTATTTTGGCGACGGCTCGAAATTTGGGGTAAAGATGAAGTATGTCGGGGCAGCCGAAGACCTGGGCACAGCCGGTTCAGTCAAGAACGCGGAAGACCATTTAAGAGAATCTTTTATTATTATTAGCGGGGATGTAGTGACCGACTTTGACCTCACCGCTGCTATTCAATTCCATAAAGAACGCCAGGCACTGGCCACTATTACCCTGACCAGGGTAACCGACCCCTTGAGTTTCGGGATTGTTATTACTGAGGAGCAAGGAAAGATTGTTCGCTTTCTGGAGAAGCCCTCCTGGGGTGAGGTCTTCAGTGATACAGTCAATACCGGCATTTATATCCTGGAACCTGAGGTATTTAAATTCATTCCTAAAGGAAAGGAGTTTGATTTTTCCAGGAGTCTTTATCCGGTGCTATTAGAGAAGAAGCAACCCATCTATGGCTATATCGCCGAAGGATACTGGCAGGATATCGGTAATTTAGATGCCTATCGAGGCACTCATTATGATTGTTTAAAGGGAGAGATCACCCTTGACATCCCTGGCAAGAAATTAGATACTATTGGCCGGGATGTCTGGGTTGGAGAGGGCTCTACTGTTTCCAAACGGGCACATCTGAAAGGAGGAGTAGTCATTGGCAAGGACTGCCGCATTGAGGACGGCGCGACTATTATCGACTCCTGTCTCGGAGACAATGTAGTGGTAGAGACCGGGACTAATATTATAAATTCGATTATCTGGGATAGGGTTGAGATTGGCCGGCAGGCTGAATTAAAAGAGGTTGTGGTGGCCTCTGAAAGTAAGATAAAAAACAAGGCCTTCCTCGGTAATGGGGCTATTATCAGTGAGGGCTGTACGGTTGGGGTAGAAAGTAATGTCCGGGCCAATGTGAAGATGTGGCCCCATAAAGAAATAGATGATGGAGCCACATTGTCTTCCAGTCTTATCTGGGGGGAAAGGTGGGCCAAGGCCCTTTTTGGGACCTATGGTGTAACCGGGCTGGCTAATATAGAAATTACGCCGGAATTTGCCGCCCGGCTGGGAGCAGCCTGGGGAGCCAGTTTTCCCAAAGGTGTCTCCCTTATGACCGCCCGGGATAACGACAAAACCTGCCGGATGATTAATCGGGCGATCATCTCCGGGATATTGAGCACCGGTGTAAATGTGAGAGATATAAGCACAGTGCCTATCCCGGTGGCCAGGTACCAGGTTCGAAGCTCCAATGAGCAGGGAGGACTCCACATTCGCCGGGCACCTTATGATCCTCGTTTACTTGAAATCCGGTTCTTCGATGCTTATGGTATTGACATTCCGGTGAGTAAGGAAAAGGCCATCCAGCAGTTCTTTTTCAGGGAAGACTACCGTCGGGCCAGAATAGAGGAAACAGGAGAGCTTTCTTTTCCCTATCGAGTGGTAGAATACTACAAAGAGGGATTTATGGACTGTATTGACACCGAGTCCATTGCCAAAAGTAATTTCAAGATCATCATTGATTATGGTTTCTCTGATGCCAGCACTATTTTCCCCTCTGTCTTAGAAGAACTTGGCTGTAATGTGGTGGCCTTAAATGCGCATACTGACCCGGGCAGGATAAACAGAACCCAGGAAGATATGGCTCGTAGTCTGAAACAACTTTCTGATATTGTGGTTAGTCTTCGGGCTGATATTGGTTTTATGTTTGATCCGGAGGCGGAAAGGTTGTTCCTGGTAGATGAAGGGGGGTATATCCTGCCTAATGATTTGGCCACAGCCGTAGTAGCTAACTTAGTTTCCAGATGCCATCCTAAAGCCACTATTGCTGTTCCGGTAAATACGACCAGGATTATCGAAAAAGTAACCAGGGGAAAGGTGAAACGGACGAGAACCACTCCGCGGGCAATGATGGAAGAGACTGATAGTTATATGGTTAGTGATGGAAATGGGAACTTTATCTTTCCCCAATTTCAACCGGCCTTTGATGCCATGTTCGCTTCAGTTAAGATCCTGGAGTTTATCTCCCAATTGGGTGTCAAATTAAGCGAGTTGGTAAAGGCTATCCCGCCCTTCTATTGTTTCCACGAGCGCATTCCCTGCTCCTGGGAGAGAAAAGGGGCAATTATGCGCATGTTAATGGATATGACTAAAGATAAAGAGGTCGAATTGCTGGATGGAGTTAAAGTCAAGGAAGGAAATGATTGGGCCCTCTTTCTGCCGGACCCGGACCGGCCTGTCTTTCACATCCATGCTGAATCAGCTTCTATAGATAAGGCCAGGGAATTAGCTGACAGGTATGCTGTTCAGATAAAAGAGCATATCTAACTTCCAAACCATTCAGGCCACTAAGAGCCTATCCCAAAACTGGTAGTCGCAAGGCTTTAGCCTGCGCAACCTAAAGGTTGCGGCTACCCGGCAAATAGGTTTTGGG
>JASEGY010000461.1 GCA_030019105.1 bacterium
TACATAACCTGTCTTGAATTCGCTTACCCCAAAATATTTATCTTAAGAGCTATAGCACGAATAGAAGTAGAGCTGATACCTGAACGCTTACGGGAGACAGACGTGGTAACCAAATTACAAGAACAAGTTGTGCAAAATGAAAATGTTAAGGCCGGGACATCCCTTTTAGATTTTGTCTCATTAATTGAAAGAAAGAAGGATGTCCCTCGGACTGACCTGTCGAAGTGCCTGGAAAGAATAGTGGATGAGGCTGTTTCCCTGACGGGTGCAGAGCGGGCCTCTATAATGTTGATCGATGAAGAAAAGGAAGAATTCTCCATTGGGGCAGCCAGGGGCCTGACTCAAAATATAATGGATGTCAGGATAAAGGCAGGCGAAGGAATAGCCGGTTGGGTCTTTAAGGAAGATGCCCCCCTCCTGGTAAAAGACATCTCAAAAGACGGTCGTTTCCGATCTTCTGCCAGAATAAACCGTTACAAAAATAATTCCTTCCTGAGCGTTCCTCTTACCACAACCAAAAGCATGGGGGTAATTAATGTCGCCAATAAAATCAATGGGGAGTGTTTTAATGAAGAGGACTTGAAAGTTCTTTTACTATGGACCGGTCAAGCGGCTGAAATGATTGAGCAAGCCAGGTTGTATGAAGGATATGCCCGGCTCAAGGGGGAAGCCGAAGAGTTGGAAAAATTGACCAGGAAACTGGCCACTTCTAAAACCATCATTTCTCAAGTAAACGAATTATTAGATGAAAGTATTCATGAATTGACCCTTATCAATGAAGTGAATAAGGCGGTAAACAATAGTTTGAATTGCAAACATATAATCAATTCGATAGTAGATATTGTCAGAGATGTTATTGACTATCATGTTCTGGCTGTTCTTTTAGTGGAAGAAGATAAGACTACGTTATATTTAGATTGCCTGACCTCCGGTGAAAATGATTGGATAACTGAAGATGAAATCAGATCAAGAATGATAGGGGCGTTTACCTCACAAACAGGCATCTCAATTGAACAAGGTCAAATAAATATCCTGGGGGTCAGAAATACTGAGGCGACCTGTCAGAAAAACAAATTGGGGGGGCCGAGCCGGCCTGGCGGGGCAAGATTAACTTCTTTCATCTCTATTCCTATTATTAGCTCAGATAGAATAATGGGGATGTTGGGGGTAGGAAGCAGAACAATTGATGCCTTCTCCAAAGAGGATTCTAAAAACCTGAATATTGTGGCGACTCACTCGGCGCCCATTATTGAAAATGCCTTTCTTCACAAAAAAGTAGAGAACCTTTCTGTCACGGATGAGTTGACTAATTTGTATAATTATCGTCATTTTAAGGAGCGTCTTAAGGAAGAGCTTGTTCGTGTCAAGAGATACCAAACGGCCTTTTCCTTGATCATGTTAGATATAGATGACTTTAAAAAGGTAAATGATCTTTATGGTCATCCTCAAGGGGATATAGTCTTGAAGGAACTGGCCGGTATAATTAAGGGTATTACCCGGGGAGTGAACATCGTGTCTCGATATGGTGGTGAAGAATTCGTCATTATTCTTCCGGAAGAAAATAAAATCGGGGCATCTGTTCTGGCTGAGCGACTGCGAAAAAGGGTTGAGGAGGCCAAGTTCTCGAGGGTGAAGGAGAATAGCGACTCTATCAGGGTGACTATCAGCCTCGGTATTTCCACTTACCCGGCAGATGGAAATAGTGAAATCGATCTGGTGCAAAAAGCCGATGATGCCCTTTACATGGCCAAAAAAAGAGGCAAAAATATGGTCTGTTGGGCTCCCAACGGCAGGATCGGCTGAGAGTGGAGAGTTGAGAGCTCTCCACTCTCATTTCTTAAAGGAGTCAGATGTAAATGAACTCGGGACCTGAAACTCGAAACTCGACGACCCGCAAGACCGAGCCGGCCTGGCAGCGGGTCACTGCCATTAAGTTAAGCCGAAGCTTTTGAAACACAATAGGTTGGCAAGGTAGGAGTTTAGGCTTTAGCCTTTCATTCTCCTGGTATTGTGCTGCAAATGAAACCCTAAAGGGTAAATTCCCTTCACAGGTGACTGCGGGACGAATTACATACTCCCTATATCGCCTTAGCATAAAGAGTTACCCTTAACTTAATGGCAGTGGGGTCTTGCCTATGCCTATTAAGTATCGTGACCTGAGGAAGAAGCTCAAGCAGTTCTAAGACCTTCCGGCAAAGTAGGCATGTCTCACAAAAATCCCCCTTGACAAAAAGATCGGTTAATGGTACACTAAACGTATGATGAGAGGTGTGGAGGTTTATTGACATTGGTTTTACTCCACACAATAGTTGGTGCTTTATGGGGCATCAACCGAAAAGGGTAGAGGTTAAGCCTTTACCCTTTTCTTTATGTGTACCCGCTGTTCGAGAAAGGAGATCAAAGCCAATGTCAACAAAAAACCGAAGCTTGGAAATTCTAGGGCTTATTCTGAATTTCCTTGTTAAAGTCTTAACCTTATTCAAGGATTAAGAACTAACATCCTCTCATCAGGTTGTTCCTGTACCAACTAAAACTACAGGGGTGTGAGGCCATAACCAGACACCTAAAAATCACTCTGGACAGCGGGTGCTCCTAAAATGGCGTATTTATTTATTACCCTCGTTAATCTACTCCTGACATTTTCCACCCAGCGTGCCCTCAAGTGGCTTGCCCCTGAATTTGAAGATGAAGATAGCGCCATGCTTCGGGGTATCCGGATATTCGATATTATTTTTGATATGGGTATTGTCTGGCTGATCTGGGTCTTTTTCCAGTGGTATCTTCAGGATTCCACTGGTGGCTATTGGGATTTTATGTCAGCCTACACCGGGGAGAATATGGGATTATTCGGCTTTGTGATTGCCAGCCGGGTTCTTTTTGAAGGCTGGTTCGGAGGCGGGCCTAAAGAAGAAGATGGAGATAATCTTTTTTAGTATCCTCTTCAAATTTAATGGGTATCTGTTGTAAGTTGTAAGTTGTAAGTTGT
>JASEGY010000462.1 GCA_030019105.1 bacterium
CGCAATCGTAACATTCTCGCGGACAACGCAAATGTTGCGGGGTAATATTATAAGGAGGTATCCATCTTGACACTGAAAGACCTTGTTAAAAAAAATCCCTTCCTGGAAGAGATGATTAATTTCTATAACCTTATCAAACAAATCCAGGATGAGGCTGTCCCTGATGACATAGAAATCAATCTGAGTAGTAGAAAGATAGCAGACCGGATCGAAAAAGGGATTCCATTAATCGATCGTAACTCTATGAAAAGAGTTGCATTGCCCCGGTCGATTCAGACCTTTTTTGATCTTCTGGCCATGGTTAAAGAAGAAAAAGCAGGCATCAGGCCGGCTATTGAAAATATAGAAAAGAGATGGATGAATGAACAGGCAGCTTTAGAGGAGATATTGAAATCAATCCTGTTTCGGGAAGAGGTAGACTACCGGAAATTGAAGATGCCCCCGCCAGGCCGGCTCGGCCCGCCAGGCCGGCTCGGCTCTGGAGAGGAAACGGATTTTATCTTATTTTTAGGCCGGATTTCTCTTTGGCCATCCTTAGAGAAGTTAGCTTATCAGTTTGAATCCGGGATAGAGCAAAGTCTAATCCGGGAAAATGGATTATGCCCCCTCTGCGGATCATCGCCAGAGATAGCCGAACTGCGGGGAAGAGAAGGAGAAAGGATACTCCATTGCTCTTTATGCGCCACCCGGTGGCGTTACCGGCAAATAGGCTGCCCCTTTTGTGGAAATGAAAATCAGAAAGAAATAGAGTTCTATTACATTGAAGAAGAAGAAGGCCTTCGGGTTGATACCTGTGAGGGATGCAGGCAGTATATCAAAACCATAGACAAGAGGAAAATCACTGGAGCAGCCGACCCACGATTGGAGGATTTAATTACCATCCATCTGGATATCCTGGCTCAAAGCAAGGATTATCTAAGACAAACCCCTAATCCGGTGGGGCTGACCAGATGCGTGATTGAATGATCGTAAAGGGAAAATGGGAAGTGGGAAGTGAGAAATGGGGGATACTGCATTTACTTCACTATTTCCTATTTCCTATTTCTTACTTCCTATTTAACCGAGCAGTTACTATAGTGGTTAAGAAAAAGATTTTGGGGTTGGCTATCCTTTGGAGTTCAGGCTTTAGCCTTTCATAACTAATGAAATCCTAAAGGATTAACTCCGAAAGCTACATAGCCTTACATAGCCTATCTTGAATTCGCTTACCCCAAAATATTTATCTTAAGAGCTATATACATTAATAATCGTGCCGGCCGGACATTTCGGTATGCAGGCCTGACATTCAGTACATTTCTCAGCGTCAATAGCGGCCAGGAAGTTTGCCACGGATATTGCCTCAAATTCACAGGCCTTGACACAGAGCTTGCAGCCAATGCAGCCTATGGAGCAAATCTTCTTTACGACCGGGCCTTTATCCTGAGAATTACAGGCGACAAATACCCTCTTTTCTTTGGCTGATACTCGGATAACATCTTTTGGACAGACGGTGACACATTTGCCGCAACCGGTACATAAGTTTTTATCTATTATAACTGAATGACCTTCTAACTTAATGGCCCCAAAAGGACAGGCCCGAATACAATCGCCTCGCCCCAGGCAGGCATAAGCACACAGCTTGTCTCCGCCACCTATTAGGGCCACGGCCTGACACCCCTCCGGACCTACATACTGGAATCTGACAGGGGCTTCTCCCTTGAACCCGCAGGCAATTCGAGCTATTTCAGCTACTTTAGCCTCTACAGCCACACCCATAATTTTACCTACGGCCTGGGCCACTTCATCCCCACCGGCCTTACAGCCGTTTGGCTCGGCCTCACCGCTGGCTACTAACCTGGCAAACCCCTGACATCCAGCATAACCGCAAGCGCCACAATTCGTCCCAGGCAAGGCATCAATAATAGCTTCTACCTTCGGGTCAACCTCCACTACAAAAATCCTGGAGGCAACTCCCAGGCCTAATGAAAGAATAAGACCCAGTCCTCCTAAGCTAAGAGCAGCAATCAGCATACATCTATTCCTCTCTTATTGCAATTAACTTAGCGCGGCCTCTGGCCGCAACCAAACCAATTTTGGATTGCAGATTGCGGATTATGGAACGCTGAAATTGGAAATTGGAAATTGGAAATTAGGAAAAGCGTGAAAGCCTAATTTCTAATTTCCAATTTCAATCCGCAATCGTAACATTCTCGCGGACAACGCAAATGTTGCGGGGTAATAGTATACCCTTCCCTTACATCTTAACCAACCCGGAGAACCCCATAAAGGCCAGGGCAAGTAAACCAGCCGTGATCATAGTTATGGGCGCCCCTTTCATAGCATTAGGAACATTGACCAATTCTAATCGTTCCCTGATACCAGCCATAATAACCAGGGCCAGGGTAAAACCGATACTGGCTCCCAGGGCAAAAATAATACTCTCCACCAGGGTGTATTTATTCTGGATATTAAGTATGGCCAGGCCTAAAATAGCACAGTTAGTCGAAATCAGCGGCAAGAAGATGCCCAGGGCCTCATATAATGTCGGCATCATCCTGGCTAAAACGATTTCCACTAATTGAACCAGCGAAGCAATAATCAGGATAAAGGCTATTGTTTGCAGAAAGCCCAGATTATTTGGGTCCAGGATGTATCGCTGGATGGTCCAGGTCACCATGGAGGCCATAGTCATGACAAAAATAACGGCCATTCCCATGCCGGTAGCTGTCTCCACCTTCTTAGAGACACCCAGAAAGGGGCATATCCCTAAGAACCTGACCAAGACAAAATTGTTAACTAAAGCAGCGCTAACAAAAAGCAGAATCAATTCAGTGGCCATTTAAAACCTCCTTCCTCAAGACAGTCCTCTGTTACTATCATTCCCACTACTTAGCAGAACAGAGGTTGAGACGTATCCTTTTCAAATCTAAGGGTAAGAGCCAAAGGGTTCAAAGTTCAGGGTTCACGGTTCCAG
>JASEGY010000463.1 GCA_030019105.1 bacterium
GGCTCGGATTTCTTCGAGTCAGGGCCAAAACTTTAGGCGTTTTTGTTAGTCACGAAACCAGGTTTCTTGAAGAAACCTGGTTTCTCTCCGTTGCCCCTTGAGATTCATGAGATGCTAATTACTAAAATAGCCCCCCGAATCGTTCTTTTCCTTCTCCCCCTTTGGCTGACCACGGCTGTCTTTGCCCAGCCGCGTGATCCGGCTGCCCTCTATACCCATGCCTATAATACCTTTCAGGACGGAAAGCTGACCGAAGCAGAAACCCTCTTTAGAAATTACCTTTCCCTTTTTCCTGATGAGGCCGATGCGGCTAAGGCCCAATTTTATTCAGGTGAGTGCCTCTATCGACAAGGGAAGATGAAAGAGGCTCTCCAGGAATTTCAACAGGTAATTGACCATTATCCTGCGAGTGAATTTGTCCTCCAGGCTAAAAACCGACGGGGAGATGCCTATCAACGGATGGGAGACCTTGATCGGGCCGCCCAGGAGTACAGTGGGGTAACGAAAAGCTCACCTCAAAGTATGGCCTCTGATTATGCTGATTATTCTCTTGATTGGCTTAGAGATTTAAAAGGAGTAACTCCAGCGCCCGGCCGGGTTGGAACAAAAGAGAAAGCCGCGGCCTTTATTCCGCCTTTAAGTGAAGAGGAACTCCTGACAAAGGCAAAGAACCTTTTTGATACCGGGGAATATACCAGGGCCCAGGAGGAATTTAAACGATATCTGGTGTATTTCCCTACCGGCAAAGGCGCGCCTTACGCCAGGCTCAAGGCGGCTGAATGTGATTACGAAAATAAAAATTTTGCGGCTGCCCTGGATGGATATGGGGCCTTCCTGAACACCTATCCGGAAAGCAAATATGCCGATTACGCGGCTTACTCCCGGGGTTGGTGCCAGTATCATCTGGGTGATTATGAAAAGGCCATTTCAACCTTTAATAAATTTATTAAGGAGTATCCGGAAAGTCGTTATAATTCTTCCGCTAAGGAAGCAGTAAACCAAATTGCTAAGGAGATGACAGAATTAGAGGCCGAAAGATTGTTTGATCAGGCCAGAGAGGAGTTGAGGGGAGGGAGATTATCGGAAGCAAAGAATGATTTTGAGACCCTGCTAAAGAAATATCCGAAAAGCCCGCATGTAGATAAAGCAATGGTCGCCTTAGCCAGAATTGAGAGGGAAATGGCTGATCTGGCCGCCAGGGCGCTTTTTGAAAAGGCTAAACAAAAAGAAGCAGAAGGTGATCTGGAGGGAGCAAGCAATGATCTGGATGCTATTCTCGACCAATATTCGGATAGCGCCTATTATCCTGAATCACAGAAATTATTTAAAGAAATAACCAAAAGGTTGGATCAGGTTACAGCTACGACCCTTTACGATGAAGCAAATACGGCTTACCGGGCAGGAGAGCTTGAGAGGGCAAAAGCGAACTTGAGGAGATTAGTTAATAATTATCCCGATAGCCCTTACTTCGAGGGGGCATTAACTAAGCTCAAGGAAGTAGAAGAGGAATTGGCTGATGAAAAGTATCGCGTGGCCAGGGCAGTTTACGAAAAAGGGCAGAAAAGATATCAAGACGGTGATTATAAGGGGGCATTGGAGAGCTTTCGGGATCTAATAGACCGCTTTCCGGAGAGCGAATACGCCGAGCTTGCCCGCGCAGCCGTAAAATTAATGACTTCTGAGGAGAATAAAAAGGCAGCCGCCGGTCTCCTGGAAGAGGCCTCCGGGGCACTGGAAAATAAACAGCAAGAAAAGGCATCTGAAATTTTAAGGAAAATTACTAAGCAGTACCCCCTGACTCCTCAGGCAGAACAGGCGGAAGAGATGTTGCTGGATCTTTTGAGGAAAAAGGAAGATAAAGCCGCTTATGAAGTTTACCGGGATGCCCTGCAGGATTTAGGCGAAAATCGATACCAGCGGGCTGTCAGGAAATTAGAACAACTGACCCTGACCTATCCGGAGAGCAGTTATGTGGAACCGGCCAAAGAAGCCATTAACGAGGCCAGAAGAGGAATTTTAAACGAACAGGCCAAAAGGGACCTGGATATTGCCCAAAAATATTATGTCCTGGGCGATTATGAGCGGGCGCTGGAAGGATTTCAAAGGGTTAAAGAGGCATATCCCACTTCTGATCATGCAGGTGAGGCCATTGAAGGGATAAATCGTGTTCTGAGGCAGGTAACTGAGACTAAGGCTGAAGAGAGTTATCAACATGCGAAAGAACTTTATAAAGAAGGCTCCATTGGTCAGGCCTATATCCAATATCAACGGGTAATTGATGAATATCCGGAAAGTAAATACGCTAAACTGGCCAGGGAGGCCTTGACCGAGATTGGACAAAGAGTCAATGATGAACTGGCTAAGGACAACTTTGATGCCGGCCAGGAATTTCAACGGTATCAAGACTATAAAGCCGCTATTAAACAATATGATGCCATCTTAACAAAGTATCCTTACAGCCATTGGGCGCCTAATGCCCAATATGCCAAAGCTGAATCTTATTATGCCTGGCATAAGGATATGGCCCGGGCCCGGGCAGAGTGGGAAAAGGTAGTTGAGAATTATCCCAATTCCGAGCTTGCCCCGGATGCCCTGTATCACGCGGCTGACTCGGCAGAGGCCATGGGTGACCTTATTGGGGCCAGATCAGCTTACCGGAAGCTGCTGGAAAATTATCCCGGAAGTAAATACAGCCGGGGCGAACTGGCCGAGATGGTCAAAAAACGGCTGGAAGGTTTAGCCGCCAGGATTGGAGCCGGCGGAAGCAGGTAACTGGATTGCGGATTGCGGATTTCGGATTTCGGATTGGCATCTTTCTCGTTTCTACGCTCTGCGTGGGAACCCCCATCCGAGACGCTCTGCGGGTCTTGATCATCGTTTTGGCCACTTACGAATTTCGATGTAGTGGCAAAGCAAGCTCTGCAACTATAGCTCTTAAGATAAATATTTTGGGGTAAGCGA
>JASEGY010000464.1 GCA_030019105.1 bacterium
CGCAATCTGCAATCCAAAATTGGTTTGGTTGCGGCCAGAGGCCGCGCTAAGGTTAGCAAGTTCAAAACTTTCCTCTTTAAACTTTTTGAACCTTCTAATAGTCACACGCTCTATCATATCATGATCTCTTCTTATTCTTTGAACTCCGGATAATTAACCCGCCATACCCTTGGACCCAGGCGCTCGATTTCACCATTAGCCAGCTTTCTCTTCATCCGGGAATGATCCAGCCGGAGCAACAAGGATAGGTTGAATTTTATAAGGGCGTAAGGCCTCAGTAATGACGGCGAGTATCCAAAGCCTCTTCTTTAAGGGGTCTTCAATAGAGGCTGCCTTTTTTAGTCTCTCTTGTAGTTCAGGAATATTCGGCATTATATGTAACTCCTATAATCTCAGTTGGTAAGCCAATACTATTATTTTATTCTTTCCGCCTCCCTAATATAACATTTTGTCAGAAAGCTGTCAAGGAAGAAAAACAGAATTTATGGATGGAAACACAGATTTCATAGCGCAGTAGAGCCGCAACCAAAAAGGAGCTGCGGAGAAAACTCATTTTAAATTTATCATTGCAAAATTATGGGATGGTTCACCTTACTGTGAAAGCTTGCGGCTGAATAAATAAACCTCCCGCAGGTTCTAAACCTGCGGGAAGTTAACCGCGCGTAAGGTTTCACAAGAAAATAGACGATTTTGAACCGTCCCCAAATTATCATTTTAAATTTGAAATGCTAAATTTGCAATTTGCGATGAAATTAGTTCTCTGCGGCTCCGCGTTTCTGTGGTGGACTGTTACATTGAGAGGAGCTTTTAGATGAAAAAGGAACAAAAAGTAAAAGGTTCGGTTGTTATCTTAGTCTTGCTTGGCTTATTCTGTCTTGGGGTAGGTCAAGCCAATAGCGCTACCATTTATTATGTTAATGCCAGTACCGGCAGTAATGCTTCCAATGGCTTAAGTCCTACTGTAGGAGTACTCCCAGTCGGGCCAAAGCAGACTATTCAAGCAGGAGTAAATGCTGCTTCAGCTGGCGATACAGTTCAGGTCGAGGGTAATAGTGGAACCTATACTTATGCGGAGGATATAACAATCGACACAGGAATTGCCCTGGTTGGAGTTGGAACACCTGAAATTCAGACTTCGTACGGGATAGCATTTAATGGTAACGGTGCAGATAGTGCCTCTATCTCCGGATTTAGAATAACTATAATCGGGGTATATAGCCATGGAATATCCTGTATGAGCGGTACAGATCCGCAAATCATCAACAACATAATAACAGGGGGTGCGGATACCATAGATGGCATCTACTGCGACGGCTCCTCCCCATCTATCATCAACAACACAATAACAGGGAATGGCATGAATGGCATCTCCTGCAACTTCTCCTCTTCCCCCATCATTACCAATGATATTATTACCAGCAATACAGCATCCGGCATATTTGCCGATGGCACTTCTTCTCCAGTTATCAGCTATAACGATGTCTGGGATGATTCTCCAAACTATAGCGGCTGTTCGGCCGGCACAGGTGATATTTCGTCTGACCCGTTATTTGTCGATGCTGCCGATAGCAACTACCATCTGAAATCTTGCTCACCTTGTGTTGATGCCGGGACAGATACGGATTCAATGCCCAATACAGACAATGACGGCAACCCCAGACCTTATGCCGGAGGCAGCCCTGACATGGGCGCTTATGAGTATCAGGGTACAGCCCTCACAGCCGATGCCGGGGCCGGTGATACTGTCTGTTCCGGAACCTGCACTACCCTAAATGGCTCGGCCTCAGGAGGGAGTTCACCTTACACCTATTACACCTATGCCTGGAGTCCGTCCACCAGCCTTAGTGATACTACCACCGCCAATCCCACGGCCTGTCCGGATACAACCACCACCTACACCCTGACTGTGACCGACAACAATGGCTGTACTGACGATGACCAGGTGACAGTAACCGTCAACCTGCCTCCCACAGCCAATGCTGGAAATGATGCGAGTGTCTGCCCTGGAGCCTGTGTCACCTTACAAGGCTTAGCCTCGGGTGGGACACCTACTTACAGTTACTCCTGGAGTCCAACCACTGGGCTTAGCAATCCCAATGTTTCCAATCCCAATGCTTGCTCAACTGCGACAATTACCTATACCCTGACCGTGACCGACGCCAATGGGTGTACTGACGATGATCAGGTGACAGTAACGGTCCATCCATCTCCGACAGCCAATGCCGGCAATGATGTTAGCCTCTGTTCCGGAACCTGCACCACCTTGAATGGCTTGGCCTCCAGTGGTAGTTCTCCTTACACCTACGCCTGGAGTCCGGCCACCGGTCTTAATAATCCCAGTATCGCCACTCCCACGGCCTGCCCGACTGCTGCCACTACTTACACCCTGACCGTGACCGATAATAATGGCTGTACTGACGATGACCAGGTAACAGTCACAGTCAATCCCTCGCCGGTAGCCAGCCGTTAATGCCTCAACCGGGAATGATAACTACGATGGCTCAAGTCCAATCTATCAATGTGGTAATGTCGGTCCCAGAGAGACTATCCAGGCAGGGATAGATGTAACAGACAGCGGCGACACCTGCCATGTGGCGGCGGGGACTTACCGGGAAAAAATTATCATAAGCAAAAGGATTGATTTGATTGATTTGGTGGGAGAAGGAACACCTGTCATTCACCCCAATCTTAGCGGGTCTGCGGTAGCCTTTGACGGTAATGGCGCAGATAGCGCCGCTATTTCCGGGTTCAGGATAAGAGCTGCGGGAGCGGGCGGGAGTGACTATGGAGTATCCTGCTGCAATGGGGCAGACCCGGTGATCACAAGCATCACCATAATAGATAGCTATCGGGGTATCTCCTGCGCCGGCTCCTCCCCCATTATTACTAATACTATAATCACGGGTAATCTTAGCGCGGCCTCTGGCCGCAACCAAACCAATTTTGGATTGCAGATTGCG
>JASEGY010000465.1 GCA_030019105.1 bacterium
AGTTGTAAGTTGGGCGACACGCCCACGGCGTGCTACTTAACCTACAACCTACAACTAAAGCTAACCCCAAAATCTTTTTCTTGAATACTATAGAATCAACACTTTGGAAGGGCTTAGGTTATTTTATGAACCAAATCACCAATCCTCATGACAAGTTTTTCAAAGAGGTTTTTACACGTAGGGATACGGCAGTAGAATTTTTCCTGAACTATTTGCCTGAAGATGTCGTCAGGCTGCTTAATCTGGATTCCCTGGAATATGCCAAAGGATCATTCATAGACAAGCACCTGGCAGAGTATTCTTCTGATTTGCTTTTTAAGGTGTCCCTCAGAGACGGTTCAGAGGGGTATGTGTATATCCTTTTTGAACACAAGAGCTATCAGGAACCTTTAACGGCCTTTCACCTTCTCAGGTATATGGTGAAGATCTGGGAGATGTGGCTTAAACTTAAAGAGGAGGAGAAGCCTGGACTTCCAGTAATCATTCCGTTAGTGCTGTATCACAAAGAGCAAAGCTGGCAGGGGGGCTTAAATTTCCGAGACCTTTTTGCCTCTTCTGAAGAGATGATTTCTTTTATCCCTGATTTTCAATATCTGCTCTGGGATGCTTCCGGATACAATGATGAAGAGATTAAAGGGAAGGCCATACTGCGGGCAACTCTGCTCCTTTTGAAGTATGTATTCAGAAAAGACTTGATAGATCGTCTTCCTGAGATACTTGGGCTTTTGAGGGATCTTTGTGAAAAGCGGACTGGCCTGGAGTACCTTGAGACTATATTGAGGTACATAGTTAATGCTGTCACTAAAGATGAAATCAACTATGAAGACCTCAAGGCAGCCGTAGATAAGGCATTGCCGGGTAAAGGAGGTGACATCATGACTACTATAGCTGATGTGTTAAGAGAGGAAGGAAAACAAGAGGGAATGCAGCGGGGAATGCAGCGGGGAAGACATGAGGAATTAGCGCGAATGGTTCGGGAAGCCCTGCTCGAAAAATGGGGCAGAGAAATGGAAAGCTTGCTTTCTTCTGCAGATAAAGCTTCTGTTGACATCCTGGAACGTGTCCTTTTGCGCATCGTGCGAGGCGATCAAGATGGAGCAAGAGCTTTACTAAAAGCAAACTAGATCGGAGAGCGGGGAGGGGAAAGATGGGGACGGGACGTAGATAAGAAACATAAAAAACGGCGAGATGAGATGGTTGAGATGGAGGACGGGCGGTCTATGGTCAAAGATGAAGTCAACCGGCTGACCAGTAACATGCATGGGGGATGAGATACTTAACGACAGTAGTGACTTGAAAAATAAACTGTTAGGATGATTTCTTATGTTTTTTATCTACGTCCCCCATGTTTCCGATAGGAAAGAATGTGATAAACTGACACTCGGTTTGAAGGAGAATAGTTTGATTAAATCCTAAGGATTCTAAAGAAAGGGGGATGAAGATAATGATGAAATCTGGAAGGTGGATACTGGTGGGGAGCCTGGTTTCAGTTCTGATAATGGGGGGGCTGGGCCTGGCGATGGGGAAGAAGGAGAATGGAGGAGCAACAACTAAAACTAATATACAGACTGAGACAAAAGCGGTAGAAAAACCAGATGCTCCTCAAGGAACCGTTAGCGAAAGGATAGGAGAAACTAAGCCCACAGCAGGGAAGGAAATTCCTGAAAAAAAACTAAACCTGTCAGACGAGGTGTCTGATACTGCTGCAAGAATACTAAGGCAAAAGCGAGTAGAAATCTTTAAAGAAATGGGCTGGGTAGAAGGGAAGTATGCAAATGAGAAAGAAAGACAGCTCGTCGAGAAATTCAAGGTGGATATGTCTCCTAAGAGAAAAACGCTTCTTATCGAAGAAGAATTAATGATGTCAGTAAGGAATAAAGAACATAGACCTGCCAGGTATTGGATTCGGCCATTAGTGGAAATTATATTTAATCCTGAGTTATTACCGACAGATAGGGTAGTTATGGAATTTGCTGTATTTCACTTGGGATTAATTCGCGATCCAGAAAAAATTATCCCGATATTAAGGAAATTGCTTGATGATAGTGATATAGAGGTAAGAAAAGCAGCAATACAAGGATTGTATTTCTGCGGAAATAAAAAGATAGCTTTTCTCGACAGTTAAAAGTTCTCCGTAACCTATTGATATTACTGGTCTTAAAAAATCAACCCCCGCCGAAGGCAAAATAGAGGTAAGTGCTTTAATCTCAGCAAGTTGAAGCCAGGCGCACATGAGAACTTTTGACTGTCGAGGCTTTTAAAGAAATGGCAAAATTAAACAGAGAAGGATATGCGTTTATAGTAAACACCTTAAATGATAAAGAAGTCTATGGGCCAGACCCTGAAATTAAACCCTATTTAATAGAACTTTTGAGAAGTAGCGATGACTTAGTGCGTGCGCAGGCAGCATGTCAGCTACTTGATTATGAAGAAGAACAACTTGCACGAGAGACAGCTATAGAGATAAAGAACAAAAAGTTAGCAATAAAAAAGATGTATGATCGGAATTGGAAAATTATGGATTGGGTTCAAAAAATATTAGAAGAAACGAAGGGAGGGAATAGGAAATGAGAAGAATATCTGCTTTTCTTTCGTTAGTAATAATTTTCTTATTCCCTTGCCAAGTATTCTCTTACGACAGAGTAACTTGTCAACTCTATTTAGAAATGTATTGCAATGTCCCTGGGTATGGAGCTGGTCATTATAACGATGTTAAACATAAGGGATACTTTAATAACTGGAATCCTCCTGCAGGTGATGGTGATTGTGCTAATTTTGGATCCCAGTGTTTGATAGCTGGAAATATCTTATTGGATAAAGCAAAATTTCATACTATCTGTCCAGGTTGGACGTGGGATAAAGGATGCATTACAGGTGCCGAAGGGCTAAGACTATAGCGCTCACTTAAATTGAGCCACTTTTGCTCAGATAAATTGAGCCATTCATTCACAGCACAAACC
>JASEGY010000466.1:0-1981 GCA_030019105.1 bacterium
TACCAGAGGTATCGACAAGTCAGGGCCGAAACTTTAGGTGGTTTTGTTAGTCACGGTCTGGGATATTGTGATGAGCATGGTGTTTCTGATTGCGGATCAAAAATGGTGGAAACCGAGAAAGTTTTGGGTGCCCTGATTCGGTCAATGCGCAAGAACTAATAGCCTGCTCAGGTAGATAGACTGTAGGTGAATATAGGCTGAATGTGAATAGGCTGTAGGCTGTTAGAAAAACAAAGGCGACGGGGTGTTAGACCTTCAAACCTACAGCCTAACAGCCTTCAGGCTAACAGCCTAAATCAGTCTACAGTCTAACAACCTGAGCCACAAAAGGACAGATATTAATGGACTTGAGAGAGAGAATTTCAGGTGGTGAATCAGAAACCGTTGAATTTAAAGAGTCACTACAATTAAAAGATGAGATAGGAGAAAGTGTCTCTGCTTTTTCCAACTCAAAGGGAGGAGTTGTTCTCGTAGGGGTTTCGGATAAAGGAGCAGTTAAAGGAATTCAAATCGGCAAAAAGACAGTTGCCGACCTGGCCGAATACATAAAGAGACATACGGACCCACAAATCTTTCCCCAGGTAAAAGTCTATGAGATTGATAGCAAGCAAATAATCTTGATAAAAATTAAGGAATCGGCAGAGAAACCAGTCTTCTTTAAAAATCACGCCTACAAGAGAGTAGGTGATACAAATCAGAGAATTTCTTCTTCAGAAATCAGGAAACTTGCCAAAGAATCGGGTGGTAAAATCTATTGGGATAGTCTGGCTTGTGAAGATGCTGCTTTAGCGAATATAGACTGGGATGCAGTGAATTCTTTCATCAAAAAGTATGAGAAAGTTACTGAAAAAGAACTTAAGACTTCTCCAGAAAATTTATTAAAATCCTTAGGCTGCATAAAAGATAATATGCTAACCAATGCAGGAGCGCTATTCTTTAGCCAGAATCCCCAAGAATTTTTTATGAATGCTTATATTGCTGTAGCCAGATATAAAGGCATAAGTGTGGGCACAGAAAGGTTAGATTACAGGGAATTTAAAGGAAATATTTTTCACCAGATAGATGCTTGTGATAGATATATTAAAGAACATATTGCTACCCTCTCAAGATTATCTCCTATGAAAGTCGAAAGAGAAGATATGCCTGAATATCCTTATTTTAGCATAAGAGAGTTAATAGTAAATGCTGTTTGCCATCGGGATTATTTTGACCAAACAAGTAAGGTGATAATAAAGATGTTTAACGATAGAATGGAATATTACAATCCAGGTGGCTTGCCAGAGGAGGTAACTCCAGAAAATATTGTCCAAATGCAAAAGTCACGAAATCCCTTTATCGCAAAAGTTCTGGCCAGGGTAAGATATATCGAGGAATTAGGAGAAGGTTGGGATAGAATTATGGAAGAGTTCAAGGCACATCCCCTAATGCCTGAAATGCCTGAAATTCGAGATATGAAGACAGCAGTGATGGTAATAATCTATGCGGCAAGATTAGATACTCTTGAGCAATTTAAAGATCGGTTAACTGAAAGAGAAATGGAGCTTTTGAAAGAATTGAAAACCGATGAAGAGATGAAATCTGGGGAATATGCGAAATTATTTAGTATATCTGAGAGACAGGCGAGAAATGATTTATCAAACCTGGTAAAAATGAATTTATTAGTAAAAAAAGGGAAGGCAAGACAAATTATCTATCAGTTAAATCCGGAAGTATCCGGAAGTATCCGGCAAATATTGAGAGAGTATTAGAACTGAATGACTGTTAAAATAGGACAATGATTAGCAAATAATAAGGATAGACGGCTTTCTCCGTATCCAATGCTTCGTGTTCAGTGTTACTCAGTTTGTGGCCGAAATGATGGTCGTGGCCCAATTATCTATTGACTTTGAGATGAACCTCCCCTAAACTGATGAACTATGGTTACACTCGACAGTGAAAAGTTCTCAGCTTTTTATAGGGCAGAGGTTCTGTAAGTCGTTGA
>JASEGY010000466.1:1987-2960 GCA_030019105.1 bacterium
CTTCTTATGTCTTTTGTGCATCAGGGTAAAGAATTGACCAACCTGAACAGGTTCCATCTGAACATACCCTACTTCCACAATCTACAAGTCCATATAGTCCACATAGTCCATAGAATAGAAGGTCCTTCACAGGCTATTGGCCGTTGAAAAATGGGGGATGAAAAATGGAGATAAGCAATGAAGAAACTGTTGGCGCTAATAACTATCCTGGGTGGTATCTTGGGGGGATGTACAGGCAAACAAAACAGTCTCCATCTTTTCGCCGGCGCGGCGGGTAAGCCGGCTATAGATGAGGCGGCTAAACTGTTTGAACAAGAGTATGGGATTAAGGTAGAAGTTACCTACGGTGGCTCTGGGGCGGTACTTTCCCAGATTCTGTTAAGCCAAAGGGGTGATGTCTACATTCCCGGCTCAGATGATTATATGGATAAGGCCGAGAGTAAGGGGGCCGTTATTAGCCGGACCCGACGGATTATTTGCTACCTGAAGCCGTCGATTGTGGTTCGGAAAGGTAATCCAAAGGGAATTAAGGGACTCGAAGACTTAACTCAGCCAGGGTTGAAAGTAGCTATTGGTACACCTGAGGCTGTCTGCCTGGGTGATATTGCCTTAGAGATATTCCGCCAGGCAGGCATAGAAGAGAGAATTAGGCCCAATATCGTCACTCAGGCCCATAACTGCCTGCATCTACTGACCTTACTTAAGTTAAAACAGGTAGATGCCATTATCGGCTGGGATTTCTATGAACATCTGGCTCCACAGGAAGCAGAAGTGGTGGAGCTGTCCCAGGAGATAGTCCAGTCACGAAATATTCCTGCGGCAGTAATCAGCTTCTCTAAGCAAAAAAAGTCGGCCGATAAATTCGTCCGCTTTATCACTGCGGCAAAAGGGAAAGAGATATTTGCGAGGTATGGGTATCTCGACAGTGAAAAGTTCTCAGCTTTTTATAGGGCAGAGGTTCTGTAAGTCGTTG
>JASEGY010000467.1 GCA_030019105.1 bacterium
CAAACAGTTATCCACATACCCGCAAGCTTCACACTAAAGTGAACCATCCCAAAATCGCAGATTATGCCCGCGTTGAGTATAGTATAAATCCGTTAAATCCGTTAAATCCGTTAAATCCGTGTGCTATTAAAAGGAGTAGCTATTACCACCAGTTAGGTACTTTTTCCTAAATCAAAGTACTAACGGATAAGCACCTACTATTTATTTACTACTACTATTCCCTCGCTGCTCACAATCCCTTCTACCACCTTTTTCGAATCACAGTTTAACACAGCGATCCTTTCTCCTGCCCGGCCGTCACTGCGGGCCTGTCCCAGGGCAGAAACAGTAATTCTCCCCCAGGTGGACTCCAGGGCAACTATATCTCCCCGGTGAATCAGAGGCGGGATATCAACCATGTCCCCGGTTAAAGGGGTTCCTTCCTGAATAGAGTGCTTGGTCTGGTATCCAATTAATTCCACGGGGGTTTGGTAAAAGGTCTTCCTGGATGAGCCCCTGATTTCTTTAGATGCTATCTTCAGGTCCTCCCCGGCAAGTAAATGATGCCGGTCAAGATGCCTGACCGCAACTACCACTGACTGAAATTGCTTTACCTTGAATCCTACCTGATCTCTGCGATACTCCTCTCCATCAACCGTTATCTTGACCGGGATGGTATACCAGTCCGTTCCGGTTCCGGGTGAGGGCAGAGAGACAATCTCAAACTCGACTTCTCCCTCAGGCAGGATCATCTCTTTAGGCCTTCTAACCACCTCCACCACTGTCTTAGAACCAATATCTTCCTGCTTTCTGACCTCTGACTTCTGACCTCTGCTCTCCGCATTTCGCATTTCGCATTCCGCATTATCAAGCCCGAGGCCTTCTAAAAGGGCGTCATAAGCAGTCTCCATTAAGGCATCTACATCTAATGGCTGGGAAGCAGTGATTACCTCAATCTGATCCGGGCAGTCAAGGGCAAAGCCTGCTCCATCGTAGCGGCTGAGGAATATCTTAAGGTAGTTGGCCCTAATCTTTCTTGTCTGACCAGGCAATGGTGCCCGGCCAAGCCGAAGGGTTTTAAGTTCAGCGGATAATTCTGGCGGAAGATCGCTTATCCGGGCCACATCACCCAGGGTAATCTCCGGCCCCTTAAGAGTCACGCTCTCCTTGACTTCAATCCGGCCAATAGCCAGGGCCTGGCCAGCCGTCAGTAATATCAGACAGAGTATGCCTATTAGCCTGTGAACTAACATCATAAATATCACCCTATTCATTTTAACACTTCCAGAAAGTGCTTCTTTTCCAAGGCAATCGCATCAAATCTTATGGGACCGGATTAAGCCCCAGAGGGGCGGGATGTTTATAGCCTCAGGTCAAACAATCAAGGTTAGCTCCATCGGAGCGATATGTTCCTCTAAACAATGTCGCCCCTCTGGGGCTTAATCTGTGAGGTTGCTGACTGGCTATAGCTCTTAAGATAAATATTTTGGGGTAAGCGAATTCAAGACAGGCTATGTAGCTTTCGGAGTTAATCCTTTAGGATTTCATTAGTTATGAAAGGCTAAAGCCTAAACTCCAAAGGATAACCAACCCCAAAATCTTTTTCTTAAACACTATATAAACATATCGCCCCGCTGGGGCTAAGGAGGCGATGATCAAGGCCGCTAAGGATATAACCTTACAGGTCGAAATTTTGATGCGATTGCCCTGGCTTCTTCTTCCTTGACAAACAATCTTTCTTGTAGTATAGTTAAGTTATGCTGAGATCAAAAAAGGCGCTAACAGAGCTCAGAGGATATCCCTGTCCTTCAGACACTAATTGCCAAGGACAAGTATTTCCTCGAACTATAAACTACACTTTCGAGTCTCAGGGGAAGGAAATCATTGTTCCTCAGGTCACTGTTGATGTCTGCGATCTCTGTGGAGAAATATTCTTCCCTCACGAAGCAGCCAGAAAGATTGAGGTATGCCAGCATTAACTCGAAACTCGAAACCCGAAACCCGAAACTAACTATTATCGCTTCAAGGTGTTAGCAATACCGAGCATCTGGTCCGAGGTCTGAATGGCCTTGGAATTAAGTTCATAAGCCCGCTGGGCAGTGATCATGAGGACCATTTCCTCAACGATATTTACGTTGGATATCTCCAGCTTCTTATGGCCGATAATCCCTGCCCCTCCTGAGCCAGGATCAGTTACGTTAGGTGTACCTGATGCCCCGGTTTCAGTATATAGATTTTGCCCAATACTATTTAATCCCGCAGGGTTAACAAATGTCGCCAACTGTATTCGTCCTAACTCCTGAGGTTCGTTATTCACCATTATCGAGACAATCCCCTCTCCAGTAACAGTTAAGCTCATAGGATCAGTACCGCTCGCAATATCAGGAACGATTATTTCTGGTTGAAGAAGAAATCCATCTGCTGTACTCAATCGTCCATCTGAACTTCTCTTAAACGACCCATCACGGGTATAAGCCATAGTCCCATCGGGTAATATGATTTGAAAGAATCCTTCCCCCCCTTTACTAGTTTCACCATTTACAATAGCCATATCGTAAGCGTTGCCTGTTTGAATTACAGACCCCTGTGAATGATCCTTTACTGTAGCCGATAATTGGGTGCCTATACCAATTTGTATCCCGGTTGGTACTTCTGATCCCCCCTCAATAGGAGTTCCGGCAACTCTTAAAGTTTGGTAAAGCAGGTCCTGAAATTCAGCCCGGCTTCGTTTAAACCCGGTTGTATTAACGTTAGCCAGGTTGTGAGAAATAGTGTCCAGATTAAGCTGCTGAGCCGTCATGCCCGAGGCCGCCGACCACATTGAACGCATCATATTAATCCACCTCCAGTTTAAAATGAAAAGTTTCGCAACATTATCTGCTGTGAATATGGGGAGACTATTCTTGTCTGTTATAGCTCTTAAGATAAATATTTTGGGGTAGGTGAATTCAAGATAGACTATGTA
>JASEGY010000468.1 GCA_030019105.1 bacterium
TCAAGACTGTCCAGAAATTGCCCTTATTCCAGATATGAAAGCACGAGGTCTGTATTATGAATTAAAAATTTCACCCGTTATATATTCAGAATTGGAATATAGAAGAAATGAAGAATTAAGATCTCCTTTTATAGAAAATATAAAAAAAGAAGGGATAGTTTTATGGAGCCAAAAATAGAATTGGCTAAATATCGCCTTGAAGATGCAAAAGAAAAACTTTGTTCGGCAGAAATGCTTTTGAATAGTAATAGCTTTAAAGATTCGGTTTCACGGTCATATTATGCCATGTTTTCGGCAGCTCGAGCATTATTAGCTATGAAATGCTTGGACAGCAGTAAACACTCTGGGGTGATTTCTCTTTTTAATCTTCATCTGCTAAAAACAGGTGCAGTAGGAAAGAAATGCGGAGGAACTCTTGCCAAAGCCAAAACAGTAAGAGAAAAAAGCGATATGGACAGGGACAAGCCCTGTCCCTACAACACGGGTAATAATATAATGTAGGGACAGCCCTTGTGGCTGTCCATAAGATATTGAGCAATTACTGCTAAGCTGTCAAGTTGAGAGGTGATCTAAATGCGTTTTTTTAACACAGCCGGGCCGGTCAGAAGCGTGGATCATTACTGTATTCCACCTTTAAAGAGGCTCGATTTACCAGAGATGTTGCGCCTGATTGAGCAGAAGAAGTACTTTGTCCTGCATGCTCCGCGGCAGACAGGAAAGACATCCTGCCTGCTGGCCTTGATGGATTATCTAAATCAGGAAGGTAAGTACTGCTGCCTGTATGTGAATGTGGAGATGGGGCAAGCGGCGCGCGAGGATGTCCAGCGAGGGATCAGGGTAATTTTAAGCCAGATGGCGTCAATGGAGCAAGTCTACTTGAACGATCGCTTCTTGACGGGGATCTGGAAAGATGCTCTGGAGGAAAATGGCCCAGAGGCTGCTCTCAATCAGGTGCTCAGGCTCTGGGCTCAAGGTAGCCCCAGGCCTCTGGTGCTCTTGATCGATGAGATCGATGCTCTGGTAGGAGACACTCTCATCTCTGTCCTGCGTCAACTGCGGGCCGGCTATTCACAGCGTCCGGCGCTGTTCCCACAGAGTATTGTATTGTGCGGGGTGCGCGATGTGCGCGACTATCGCATCCATTCTGATCGCGATAAGGCGATTATCACCGGCGGCAGCGCTTTCAACATCAAGGCTAAATCTCTACGGCTGGGAAACTTTACCCAGGCAGGGGTTGAAATGCTTTACCGGCAGCATACAGAAGAGACCGGACAGCCTTTTGAGCCTGAAGCAATGGAGATGGTCTGGAGTCTAACTTGTGGTCAGCCATGGCTGGTAAATGCCCTGGGCTACGAGACCTGTTTCGAGATGAAAAAGGGGCGGGAGCGGTCACAACCGATTACGACCGGGATGGTGATAGATGCCAAAGAAGATATCATCCTCAGACGAGAAACTCACCTTGATCAGCTTGCGGATAAGCTCAGAGAAAATCGGGTCAGGAGTGTTATTGAACCTATCTTAGCTGGAAGACAGATGCCGGATCAATTACCCGAAGATGATGTCCAGTATGTAGAGGATCTCGGACTCATCAGCACAAGAGGAGAATTGCATATTGCCAATGGGATCTACCAGGAGATTATCCCCAGGGTGCTCACCTATACCACCCAGTTGACCATCAGTCAAGAGCCGGCATGGTACATCCAGCCTGAAGACGGCCGACTTGATATAGATAAACTTTTGTCTGCCTTTCAGGAGTTTTTTCGCGAACACTCAGAACACTGGGTAGAACGGTTCGACTACAAGGAGGCCGGGCCACAACTCTTGATCCAG
Source organism: bacterium (assembly GCA_030019105.1). Taxonomy (GTDB): domain Bacteria; phylum UBA9089; class JASEGY01; order JASEGY01; family JASEGY01; genus JASEGY01. Next base: position 1,831 of record JASEGY010000468.1, read on the forward strand.
GCTTTTTTGCAGAGGATTGTTAATAGTGGAGGGCGTATTGAACGAGAATACGGCCTGGGCAAGATGCGGACGGACCTTTTGATTATTTGGCCTTACCAGCCGGGTGTCCAGAAGATAGTGATAGAACTCAAAATCCTGCACAAGTCGTTGGAAGCAACTCTGGCCGTGGGGCTTAAGCAAACATGGGAATATATGGACCGGTCTGGCGCTTGCGAAGGACATCTGGTCATCTTCGATCGCGGAGATGACAAGAGTTGGGGGGGAAAAATCTTTAGCCGGAAAGAGACATACCAGGGAAAGCAGATAAAGATATGGGGAATGTGAAACACAGAGTATTATAATGGATTGCTCAAGATTAGTTGAAATATTAAGAAAAGGTGCAAAAAGGCAAATATTGAAAAACCTGAATTCATCGAAGATAAAATCACCTCAGAATTTAAGGTAATATTTAGAAGATAGAGGATCTGGATATTTTGAAGGCATATTCTAAGGATTTAAAGGCATTGGTCTTTTTTTAAGGAGCAGGCTACTCCCCAGTTCTGGGATGAACATTGGGCCGGCCAGGATTATTATCAACATCTATCGTTCGAGGACTTAGATATATCTTAGATAAGATATTAGCCCCTTTTTCAGGTCATTCAGCATTTGTAATCTTCAGGAAGGTAGTGTCAAATAAAAGATGAAAGAAGTATGAAAGAAAGAATAACGGTTTTTAGGGAGGTTTTTCTTTTTATCTCAGAGCTTGGGAAGGGAGCTTGAGCGCCCTAAGCCCATCTGCATTGGGCTTAAGAGCCGAGGCGCCCTATTAGCTGCTCTGAGAACCCCAAAGAAAAAACCTCTTAAAAACCGTGAAAGAAGGGGAGGTAAGCCAAATTTGCATAATTCCTTACAATATAGAGGATTAAGCAAATTTTGGGCGAAAACTTTTGACAGAACCAGTGGTGGCTTAAGGAGGTTTTTAGGATGAGGGAAGAGAAGTTTGAAGTAAGCTATTGTGAGTCTAATGTAGAGAAGGAGATACCAGAATGGAAAGGAAAAACTGTAAAATCAGCCAGAGTTTTACTTAGCGCGGCCTCTGGCCGCAACCAAACCAATTTTGGATTGCAGATTGCGG
>JASEGY010000469.1 GCA_030019105.1 bacterium
TCCGCAATCTGCGATCCAAAATTGGTTTGGTTGCGGCCAGAGGCCGCGCTAAGTAGAAATGTAAGGATTATTTATCACTACTACTGACGGATTCCTTAACCACTGCTCTACATTAAGGGATGCTTCTTTTTGATAGATAGTTTTCAAAGATCAAGACTGATGTTAGGTATTCGGGGAGAGTCTCTACAAAGGCATGACCATCAAAGGTCCACTCTGTGATTAGTCCTCCCCGACAAAATATACCCAAGATTAGATTAGCCCTCGAGGCTCAAATAGATGTCTGGTAAATTTCATCTAATAGATATTAGTCGCGGCTTTGAAGACTTTCAAAAAGGCATTTTATTGGGTTTATCGCTTTTACCGCACCAGGATATGTATCCTAATCTTCTCCCTTGAGAGGAGGATAGGGCAATGCTGGGGAGCAACCCGAGCGCCTCTCAAGGCCGCATACGGGATATGTATGTTGCCTGAGGGCCTATTATTGGCCTCTCAGAAGGGAAGGTTAGGATTATATCAACTATGTGATAATCCCACTTAACAAGCCCTTATGATTAGAGGGATCCTCATATCGACATAAGGATGCCCTAAAAGTCAAAACCGATTTTTTTAGGGGGTAGGGATATTTTTGTCTTGACTTTTCTTTACATAGATGTCTTAGTGTCTTAGTGGTAAATGGTGTTACAAATTGGTTTGGTTGCGGCTTCGCCGCGCTATGACCTTGCTGAGTATAACTACTAAGAGATAACTACGAAAGGCGCAAAAAACGCGAAAGATTCTAATTCACAAAACGCTCAGTCAAGAAAAAACAGCGCTTGATCGGGCAAGATATATATCCTGCCCGATCAAAAAAAGTATACTATACATCCTGCAAGTTGTCAATCTTATTTTAACACGATCATCTTCCTGGTCGAGACAAAAGAACCGGCCCGGAGCTGATAAAAATAAACCCCGCTGGCGACCTCTTTTCCGGATTCATCCTTGCCATCCCAGTAAACGGCTGAATTAGACTCACCTTTACCTTTAGCTGTATAGAACCCTGCCTCTTTTTCTCCCAGATTCAGACTCCTGATCAACTGACCGGAAAGGCTGTAGATATTGATGCCCACATCAGCCTTTGTGGCTAAGCTGAAGGGAAGCCAGGTTTCAGGATTCAGAGGGTTCGGGTAGTTCTGGAACAGAGAATCTTTAGCTAACTCCGGAACAGCCAGCCTGAGCATGCCACCAACGGCCGTCATTGTCACATTCTGCTCAAGGCCATTATGATCAGCAAAGATAACCTCCTCAAATCCCAACTCAACTAACTCATTCAAATCCTTCACCTCTAATATTACACTTGCCAGAATACCTGGGCCATCTACTCCTGGATTCATCCCAAGGAAAGAGCCAGATATATTGACCAGACCAGGCTTATCCATATCTACCTGGAAGAAAGACATGTCTTTTATTAAATTTCCCTTCACAACCTGAAGAACCTTGGTTTTTTCTTCATTAAAGAGAAAATCAATATTCAGTCCATGAATATCTTTAACCTGTTCGACAACTATATCTATCTTAACACTCTCTTTAGAAGTAAGCAAACGAGCAGATTCAATTTCTGATGTCTTTGGATCAAGATCGAGTCGAACAGAAAAAAGCATATCCATGCCTGATGTTTTCACTTCAGCCAGTTTCTTTTCACTATTAGCCATAAGAACGGATGGACTACAAGAAGTGATCGGAATGGTATCGCTACAATGTTTATGCCATATCCTGGCGAAGTTGAAAAGATCATGGTAATCGATATATCCATCTGCTGGACAATCCATTATAGGGTTAAAACCTGTATCTTCTTCATGACGGTGCCATACCCTGGAAAAGTCAAATAGATCATGGTAGTCGATATAGCAATCGAAGTTGGAATCAAAGGGGAAGACAACTGCGGGTTCAACTGTGCCACCGACTATATTAGTAATGATATCTAACACAGAGTATGTCGCAAAGTATTTTACCTCACTAAAACTCACCGTGGCATTGTCTGTAGCCGAGAGCATTTCAAGAGTCACATGGGCAAGCACACCTTCTCCTGAGGGACACAGGGATGTATCGTTTCCTGTTATAGAATTAGTTATCTGGACGGTATCGGAACCTATAGTTGCTGGCATAAAGAGGGTTGTACCCCCCAAAGAACGCAAGAAGGGCCCCTCCGTAGGTGTTCCAACAATCTGCAACTTACTTGAATCGCTGACCTGAAATTTTAAATCATAGGTATCCAGGGTGACTGTCCCCGTGGCGACAATATCCACCTGAAAGGTTGTATTTGGGGCCACAGTCCGGCTACTCTGATAGCCAGGTGTAGATGGATCCAGGTCAACCACCACTGAGGCATTGGCATTCGGCCCGGCATAGGCCGGACCAGCCATAATCCCTGAAAAAATCAGATAGCAGGTGATAGTCATCCCCAAAAGAACCCCCATCGAGCTATTAAGCAACTTCTCTTCCCTTCTTAAGACTTGCATAGAAACCAACCTCACCAACCTCCTTTTTAAAAATAGTTTGTAAGCGTTCAGGTATCAACTGACCACTGTCTGCTGATTATATTTCCACAGCTTTGGCTTAAACCCTTTTTTATTGTCTAATTTCATTAAATCTTCCGAGCAAGAAAGAAGATAGAAACCATTTTTCTCAGCATAATCCTTTGCTCCCGTGGTATAATTCATAAAGGCTATCACCCCTACTACCTCTCTGGCTCTATATTCATCAAAAAATTCATAAAACTTTAGAATATTCTGTATAAGATCATCGACGTCTCTCGCATGAAGATATGTTTTCACCTCTACTACTATTACTAACTCTTTTTCATCATATTCACTTTTAGCTAAATTAACCAAATCCAACTCTAATGTCTCCCCATTTTTCCTTCTTTTCGCTCGTGGAAGAGTTGTACTAATAGGTATCC
>JASEGY010000046.1:0-9717 GCA_030019105.1 bacterium
CAACAAGATGCCGTGAACATTGGGATTCTCTATTTCACTCCGACAGACTGCTAGGATAGACTCTTAACCCGCAGGGTTTTCTTGACAAGAAGTGCCTCAGTGAACCAGAATGGCGAAGGCGTCTAACAAACGAAAGGAAAGAGAAGACGTTTTATCGGATAAAATAGAGCCTCGATTTTGTCTTCTGTCCTCTGTCTTCTGACCTTACAACTCCATCTTGACCAGGTCTTCAAACCGCATATCTATTCCCAGAATACCAACGATCTCTTCATTTTTATCCCGAATAGGGGCAGAGACAGTGATACAAAGGGCTCCGGTTATGCGGGATGTATAGAAATCAGTCAGATATGGGTTACCGTCTTCTATCGGATGAGTAAACCAATTCCGATCCGAGAAATTTGCATCTTTCAGGAGGTGTTCATATTTAGCCCGGTAAGGCCGTTGAGTTACATTTCTGGTCACCCTGTTTCCTTCAGCGTCAACGATGTAGATGAGCTGGATAAAATGATTATCATCTATGGTCCGGATCATAACCGGCAGACAGCGATCAACTTCCATAGATCGAATCTCCGAGTTCTCAACCATAGATATAACCAGCTCTCGACCTATTTGGCCGGCTCTTTGTTTGAGCTCATCCAGGTTGGAGTGGAAGAGTTGAGGCAGATGCTTCTTGACCTGGACATACATCTCCTTTTCTGAGATAGAGGTCACCCGCCCCGTTTTATACTGTTCTTCCACCCATTTTTGAATCTTGACCACCTCAGGATGCCGCTTATCGATCATCCTGTCACCGGTTAATTCCAGATGCCGGTTAATCCAGTAGGCAATACCGGCCATACCGGACTTGTCAGTTATGGCCACCTCGAGGGGACGATTGAGGATCGCCTTAGTATCAAAGATATTGTAAATTTCTTCATTTTTCAGGGCGCCATCGGCATGGATGCCGGCCTGGGTAGTATTAAAATCAGTTCCCACAAAGGGATAATTGGCTGGTATCCGGGCTTTAAGCTCATGACGGAAATATTCAGCCATCTCGGTAATAACGCTTGTATCAACACCCTCCGGGTCTCCTTTGAGGCCAAGGTATTCTATGATCAGGCCCTCTATGGGGGGATTGCCGGTGCGTTCTCCCAGTCCCAACAATGTCCCGTTGGCGGCGGAACATCCATAAAGCCAGGCGGCAGCCGCATTAATGAGAACTTTATGAAAGTCATTATGTCCATGCCATTCTAATTGAGCTGAAGGAACACCACCTTCGTGAACAAGAGCGTAGATCAGCTTGGGCACGCCCCTGGGCAGGGCTGCTTCCGGATAGTTCACTCCGTAGCCCATGGTGTCACAGGCCCGCACCTTAATCGGAACTCCACTTTCTTCAGCGAGCTTCATCAGTTCCTGAACAAAAGGGATGACAAATCCGTAGATGTCGGCCCGGGTAACGTCCTCTAAGTGACATCTGGGAATAATCCCGGCCTCCAGGGCGGCCTTAACTAAGTCAAGATACCCTTCCATCGCCTTCTTCCTGTCTTTATTCAGCTTAAGAAAAATATGATAATCCGAACACGAGGTGAGAATCCCGGTCTCGGAAAGACCCATCTGCCTGACTAATTGAAGGTCTTCTTTCACTGCCCTTATCCAGCCGGTTACTTCCGGATATTTATACCCTCTCTCCAGGCATTTCTCCACTGCCTTTTTGTCTTTGTCACTATAAAGGAAAAATTCACTCTGCCTTATTACTCCGTTTTTGCCGCCCATCCGGTGAAGATAATCAAATATGGCCGCTATTTGATCCGGGGTATAAGGTGGTTGAGATTGCTGCCCATCCCGGAAGGTAGTGTCGGTAATCCATATCTCCTCAGCCGGCTCCATAGGGATGATCTTATAATCAAAAGAGATGCGGGGAACACTATGATAAGGGAAAATGTCACGCAGGAGCTCCGGCTCCTCCGGTTCTACTAAGGGATATTTAGTTCTTGGTCCGGCTAAAACTTCTTTTAATTTACTCATTGATTTCTCCTCCTCGTATATTAGTGATTAGAGTGCCTTGGTCATCGTTTGGGCCAGTAGCGCACCTTCCCGAAAGCTTGAAGCTTTCGGGAAGGTAAGGTTGCAAGTCTAACTGGCCGAAACAATTAACATCGCCCCAATTTCTAATTTCTAATTTCCAATTTCAAGCCGTGAATGGCTACAGTTATTCTAACCCGGCAACAGCCTCCTCTATTCTATCTAACCCCTTCTCTATATTCTCATCTGAGGTAGCATAAGACAGCCTCAGGTATCCCGGAGCGCCAAAAGCATCCCCCGGGACTACGGCTACCCTGGCCTGGTCTAACAAAAACTCAGTCAGCGAAAAGGAGTCCTCTATGGTCTTCCCATTAAATCTCAGGCCAAAGGCGCCTGAAACATTAGGGAAGGCGTAAAAAGCCCCGGCTGGAGTTCTACAGGAAAAGCCCTTGATTTTATTCAGCCGCTCAACAATATACCTCCGCCGCTTATCAAACGCGGCCACCATAAACCCGATACATTCCTGGGGGCCGGTTAAAGCAGCCAGGGCTGCCTTCTGGGCCATTGAGGCCGGATTGGAGGTCGAATGAGACTGGACATTGTCCATGGCGTCAATAATCTCTTTTGGCCCGGCAGCATAGCCGATTCGCCAGCCGGTCATAGAATATGCCTTTGAGACGGCATTGATAGTGATAGTCAAATCCTTTATTTGTGGATTCAACGAGGCAAGACTGAGATGTCTCTTCCCATCATAGATTATATACTCATAAACCTCATCCGAGATAATGTAAATCCCCTTTTCTACGGCTATACCGGCCAGCTCTTCCAATTCTTCCCGCTCATAGACTGATCCGGTTGGATTACAGGGCGAGTTAAGGAGAAGGGCTTTGGTTTTATTGGTGATAGCCTGACGGAATAGCTCTCCGGTTAGTTTAAAATCGTTCTCCTCCCGGGTTTCATTTATGATGACCGGGGCAGCGCCGGCCATCTTGACCTGCTCCTCATAACTAACCCAGTAAGGGGACGGGATAATCACCTCCTCCCCCTCATCACAAAGGACAAAGAGGGCGTTAAATAAAGAATGTTTAGCTCCACAGGAGATTAAGATTTGTGATGGCGCATAGTCCAGCTTATTATCCCGCTTGAATTTTTCACTGACCGCCTTTTTTAACTCAGGTATGCCGGAGCTGGCCGTATATTTAGTAAATCCGGAGTTAATGGCCGCAATACCGGCCTCTTTAATTGGCTGTGGGGTGTCAAAATCCGGTTCTCCAGCCCCAAATCCAATCACATCAATCCCTGCTGCCTTCATCTGCTTTTCCTTGGCAGAGATTGCCAGAGTCATAGATGGAGAGATAGAGCTTGCTCTTTTAGATATAATCATTATTTTTTCCTCCTTTAACAATCAGCCCTTCATACTCACCGATACATGCGACTAATTCTTCAGAGCTAAGCCCTGTCTTGACCTCTACCTCTATTGATTCCGCCTTTTCTAAAATCTCTACCCCTTCCTTAGATAATGGATCACTAACTAATACCTTCATGTTGTGTTGTACCCTCCTTTCGGTCAAGTTCAGCTACTAATTACCAAATAGATCTTGCCTATCCTTTGAATAGTAGGAGTCTTAAAGCCTGTTTTCTGAAAAAGCCCCTTTACCTGCTTAATGGTAAAAAAATAGCACGGACAACCCTTAAGTCCAAGCCGGACCTTTCGGATAGGCGCGCGGTACGTCCACTTGAGAGGAAAGCTGGCAATCAGCTTTGACCTGGTAATTTGACGCATCTTCGAGAGAAAGGGTTCCGGGTCTTTGATATAATCAAAGAGACCGATGGCTATGGTGATGTCAAAGGTCTCATCCCCAAAATCATAATCTATGAAGTCGGCTTGAATAAATTCACAGACATCTTCAACCCCCTCAGCCCGGGCTTGAGCCCTGGCCAATTCCAGCATTTGTGGGGCAAAATCAAGTCCAACTATTCGCCTGGCGCCCTTTTTAGCCAAGGGGATGTCAAAACGACCGGAACCACAGCCAATGTCAAGAAGTGATTTGCCCTCCATATTTCTGCACTCTTCTAAAGTGAGGCGGTATCTCTCATACATATCCCATCTTAAATGTTGATCCAACCAGCGGGAGAAAGTCCCTTTTTTACCTGTGTAGATAGAATCAAACTCCTTCGCTGTCTGGTCAAAATGGCTCTCTACCTGTTTGCTTACTTGATCTGACATTTTTTATCGTTCCATCGGCCTTAATCATCGTTTCGACCATTGTGACCGACCAGAAACCAGGTTTCTTGGAGAAACCTGGTTTCTTCGGTGATCGAGTGGCCGAAACGATGATTATCGCCGTTCCATCCTTTCTTTAAGTACTTTGATTCTTTTTTGAAGCCCGTCATAGGCTGCTTTGGCCTGGTTGGCCCGGTGTTCAAGCAAGGCTATCTCGAATTCCAGGGCCTTTTGAATGGAAAGAGCCGGGTCTTTAACCCGGCTCAGGTCAAAGCCCAGGTTTCGGGTATTTATACTTTCCGGTTTAATCTGCTCTGATATTTGCCGGGCATTATCCGGGGTTATCCCTCCTCCCACTGAAACGGCCAGCCCAATCTGATGAGCCTTTTCAGTCACCTCTTTAACGATTTTCATCACTGGTTCATCATCCGGCTTCATCCCCATTGATCCGCTCAAATCGCTGCGGCCGATACTGATCTTATCAATCTCCCTGATCTCCGGCAAGGCAAAGATTTCGTCTATCTGATGGTAAGTAGTTATGGTTTCAACATTAAACCCCCTGGAAAGATATTGGTATTGCTCAGGACTGGCGGTTTCGGACAGGGCCGTGATAAAATTCTTCAGGCCATAAGGGGACTCTACCATAGGGGCAATAATCCCTTTCACTCCGATCCTTAAAAGTTCTCTGATATCATTTCTGGCCTCCGGCCCTCCGATCTTGACCTTGATGGCCATCTGGCCCAAAGCCAGATTCATGTAATATCGGATCTCTTCAAAACTTGCCCCTTCGGCCTCGGTTTCAAACTTGAGGGCCTCACAGCCATAATCATCCCGAAGCTCTTTCAGTGCCTCTCTTAACCCCTTCTCCTCCGGTGACCAGAAGAAAAATTTCTCCTCATTTATCATCAGAATCCTCCTTTTATTTTCACCCTCAGGTTAATCACCGAAGGCATAAAGGGCCTTGTTCACCGTTTCGGCCAATAGCGACCTTCCCGAAAGCTTTAAGCTTTCGGGAAGGTAAGGTTGCAAGTCTCACTGGCCGAAACGATGAACATCGCCGCATAAAGCCTGGGGTTTTAACCACCCCAGGGTGGTCGATCTTTACCATCGGGATAAACCTCCCGCAGGTTCAAAACCTACGGGAGGTTGACCAATGCCTCACTCCGACAGACTGATATAGCTCTTAAGATAAAGTTTTTGGGGTAATAGGTTGTAAGTTGTAAGTTGTAAGTTGTAAGTTGCGCCTACAACCTACAACTTACAACCTACAACTAAAGCTAACCCCAAAATCTTTTTCTTGAATACTATAGAAACCTACTTCAGGCGTTTCCGAAGATTTTCCAGTTGAACTTTGAGACGCTGCGGAAGATGGCGGCCGAACTGATCGAAATGTTTTTCTATATCAGGAAGTTCTGCCTGCCAGGCTTTGGTATCGATCCGCAGCAGTTCTTCGACATCGTCATTATCTATGTCCAGTCCGGTCAGATCAAGGTCTTCTTTCCTGGGGAGCAGACCTATCGGTGTTTCAACCGCGCCTGCTTTCCCCTCCACTTTCCTGGGGAACAGACCTGTCGGTGTTTCAACTGCGTCGGCTCTCCCCTCCACCCGTTCACACATCCATTTGAGGACACGGCTGTTCTCTCCGAATCCCGGCCATAACCATTTTCCGTCAGGGCTCTTACGGAACCAGTTGACATAGAATATTCGGGGCGCTTTTGCTCCGAGTTTATCACCCATGTCGAACCAATGCTGGAAGTAATCGCCCATGTGGTAGCCGCAGAAAGGTTGCATGGCAAAAGGGTCCCGGCGCAGATTACCCACCGCGCCGATATTGGCGGCCGTAGTTTCAGAAGCGGCCGTAGCGCCAAGAAAGACCCCATGATCCCAGTTGTATGCTTCATTTACGAGCGGAACTACACCGGCCCTCCGCCCGCCGAATACGAAAATATCGATAGGCACTCCCTTTGGATCTTCCCAGTCGGGACAGATTACCGGACATTGAGCCGCAGGCGCAGTAAAACGGGCATTGGGATGGGCGGCCGGCCGGCCGCTATCGGGTGTCCAGTCGTTCCCTTTCCAATCAATAGCATGAGCAGGTGGTTCACCATCAAATCCTTCCCACCAGATATCGCCGTCATCAGTAAGGGCGCAATTAGTGAAGATACAATTTTCTTTGAGAGTCTCCATGGCCATGGGATTGGAATTGTATGACGTCCCGGGAGCAACTCCAAAGAATCCCGCTTCCGGATTAATCGCATACAGTCTGCCGTCATTCCCGATTTTCATCCAGGCAATGTCATCTCCAATACATTCACATTTCCATCCTTCAATCGTTGGTTCGAGCATGGCCAGATTGGTCTTCCCGCAGGCGGAAGGAAAGGCGGCGGCAATATGGAACCGCCGGCCTTCGGGATTCGTTAACCGAAGGATCAGCATATGCTCGGCCATCCATCCTTCACGTTTGGCCATGGCAGAGGCGATCCGCAAGGCAAGACACTTTTTTCCCAGCAAGGCATTGCCGCCATAACCCGAACCAAAAGACCAGATAAGATTTTCTTGAGGAAAATGGCTGATGTATTTTTTCTCTATGGGGGCGCACGGCCAGGGCACATCTTCCTGACCTTCGGCCAGCGGCGCGCCGATTGAGTGCAGACAGGGAATGTAATCTCCATCGGTTCCGAGAACTTCGAGTACTTTTGTCCCCACCCTGGTCATAATATGCATATTACAGACAACGTAGGGACTATCGGTTAACTCAATGCCGATTTTAGAGATTGGTGATCCGATCGGGCCCATTGAGAAAGGAATTACATACAATGTCCTTCCTTGCATGCATCCGGTATACAGTTCAGTCATTGTTTTCTTAAGCTCATCCGGATCAATCCAGTGGTTGGTCGGCCCGGCTTCATCCTGAGTTGGGGCGCTTATATAGGTTCGATCCTCAACCCTGGCCACATCACTGGGATCTGACCGGAACAAGAAACTGTTCGGCCGGTTTTGCAAAGAGTCAGCCATACCGTTTTCAACCATCAGAGTCATTAGATGATCGTATTCCTCTTTGGTTCCATTACACCAGTGAATGGAACCAGGCCGGCACAATTCGACGACTTCTTGCACCCAGTTTTTTAATTTTTCATGCTTTACCATTACTGCCATAACACTTATCCTCCTTATTATTATAGACTTCATGAAAAAGATTTGGGGGTAATAGGTTGTAAGTTGTAAGTTGTAAGTTGTAAGTTGTAAGTTGGGTAGCATACCCACGGCGTGTTGCTTAACCTACAACTTACAACCTACAACTAAAGGCACCCCCAAAATCTTTTTCTTAACCACTATAGTAGGGTGGGCATTGCCCCACTGCCATTAAGTTAGCGGTAGTCTGTTGCTATTGCTCGACTTAGCCGACAATCCTGTCCTGTAGGGACACTTGAAAATAGCCCATCGATTTATCGCTGGGGAACGATGCTTGGTCGTTGCTCGTCCCTCAATCCCAGCGATAAATCGCTGGGCTATTATCGGACGTCCCTACGGGGCTGAAAAACCACCACTTACGAAATGTGGGTAATGACAAGGGTTAAAACCCCAGGCTTCATCCCTCTGCTGCTACGCACCATTCGGTGCTTCGCAGCATTTTATCCGAGAGCCTTCGCTTAATCCCATATCTCCGGCAATCCCTTTAGCTTTTCGTAGGTAAAGACCGGGCCGTCTTTGCAGACATAAAAGTTACCTAAACGGCAGTGACCACATTTGCCAAAGCCGCAGCTCATATTCTTTTCCATAGAGAGATAAATACTCTCCGGCTTAAACCCCAAATCCAACAATCTTAAGGTAACAAATTTCATCATAATTGGTGGCCCACAGATCACGGCAGCGGCTTGAGCTATGTCTATATCCGGATCATCCAGAATGGTGGTTACTACCCCTACATTGCCGGCCCAGGTTTCATCACCGTGATCTACCGTAGTCAGCACATCGATCTTCTCCTGCCACTGCTTTAGCTCCTCTTTGTAAAGTAAATCTTCAGGTGTCCTGGCCCCGTAGCGGAGCAGGATGCGTTTATACTTAGAGGGGTGGGCTAAAAGGGTGTAAAGGAGTGACCGCAAAGGGGCCAGGCCTACTCCCCCCCCAATGATCAGCACGTCCTTTCCTTCAAATTTCTGGAGAGGATAGCCGTTACCAAAAGGGCCACGCAGACCTAAAGGCTCATCTACTTTAGCTACGTGTAAGGCATCGGTTACCAGACCCACTTTCATAACGGTAAATTCAAGCTCTTCTCCTTTAGACAGGTCTCCGGAAGGGGTAAAGGGGGCTTCCCCTAAACCAGGCACGGTCAGCTCCATAAATTGACCTGTCTTAAAGGATAAAGGCTGCTCTGGCACGAGGACAAAGGTCTTTATGTTAGGGGTCTCATCTATAATCTTAAATATATTAGCTTCAATCACTTGATAGGGATTCTTCAAGTCTACTCAAAACCTCCCTCAGGTCTATTCCGCCCAGACAGGCTTCTATGCACCGGCCGCAGCCGCTGCAGCCATAGTAGCCCAGGACATCTTTAAAAAAATCAAACTTGTGGAGATATCGATTTCGCAGCCTCTTTGATCTCCTGTCTAAAGGATTTCCCCCGCCCGCTACCCTGGCAAAGTCCGGGAACTGACAGGAATCCCAGAGTCTGAATTTTTCGAAGTGGACTTCCTCCGCCAACAAGAAGCAATGACAGGTAGGACACACGAAATTACAGTTGCCGCATTCGACGCATCTTTCAGCCATCTCCTCCCAGACATCAGGAAGCCCTTTTTTTACCAATTCCTGAAGGGAGTCAGCCTGAGGGATTAAAGGGGCGGCAAACTTTTTCAACAGATCATCCCTATTTTGCCTTCTCTGGTTTAATTGGGTTTCTTGTGGTTCCTGAAAGTATGAGGTCTGCTCCTTTATTAATTCCTCCCCTTTCGACGAACCCACTTCTACTAAAAAACCACCTGATAGAGGAGACAAATTCAGATCAAATCCGGTCTCAGGGTAAGGGGATATATTTAGAGCCGCACAGAAGCAGGTTTTCTTAGGTGAGATGCAGTCGGATGAGATGATAAGGCCCTTTTCCCTCCTGGATGAATAGAAGGGGTCCGGGGGGAGGCTCTCCTGGAAGATATAGTCCTGAATCTTCAGAGAAAAGAGATCGCATGACTTTACCCCCAGGATGGCTAAAGCCGCTTCCTTTTCCGAATCTCCAGGGTATACTTTTCCCCGGGGATAAAGATAGAGAGATTTAACCGGTTCTAAGGTTCTGAATTCCGAAGGGGTAAAATCCCCATCTCTATTAAGGAAATAGTGCTCTCCCTCCTTCTGGGGGGAATAGACCAAATATCTGTTCTTTAAGCTCGAAAGGAATTCAGTCAGATTGGCGTCGTCAATGAAGCGGGTCATCATTTTTTTACCTGCCATTCTATAGCTCTTAAGATAAATATTTTGGGGTAAGCGAATTCAAGATAGGCTAT
>JASEGY010000046.1:9726-14386 GCA_030019105.1 bacterium
GGTAAGCGAATTCAAGATAGGCTATGTAGCTTTTGGAGTTAATCCTTTAGGATTTCATTAGTTATGAAAGGCTAAAGCCTGAACTCCAAAGGATAGCCAACCCCAAAATCTTTTTCTTAAACACTATACCTCAAGGCCCTGCGCAGCCAAAGCTAATAAATCGCGAGCCGAGATGATTCCGGCCTCCTTGCCCTCCCGGGTAATGACCAGATGCCGAATATACTATTACCCCGCAACATTTGCGTTGTCCGCGAGAATGTTACGATTGCGAATTGAAATTGGAAATTAGAAATTAGGCTTTCACGCTTTTCCTAATTTCCAATTTCCAATTTCAGCGTTCCATAATCCGCAATCTGCAATCCAAAATTGGTTTGGTTGCGGCCAGAGGCCGCGCTAAGATGCTCTCCCATCATCCGGTAAGCTTCAATAATATGATAGGCTTCTTCCAGCGAGGCATTAAGATCGATGGTATCCGGCGAGGGGCTCATCACTTCTCCTACCCTTATTTCTGCCGGGGACAACCCTTTAGCTATTACCCGCTGCACCAGGTCCCTTTCTGTAATGATACCGACCAGCTTCTCTTGTTCGACAACTAAGAGGGAACCAACTCTCTTTTTTTCCATCAAGCCGGCGGCCTGGCCCACAGTCTCATCCCGTCCTATCTTTAAGGGGTCTCCGGTCATTACCTTTGCTACTCTTTCCTGGCGAGATAACCTTTCCATTTATACCTCTCCTCATTTTTCTCCAAAAACCTGGGCCGTAAAGGTGTAGATATCGACGCCCTTATCCTTCCAGCTATCCTTGGGCAGCCCGGCCTTGAGACAGGTATGTTCCAGAAAGGTTTCTCTGTCCCAGTTGTATTCGGTGGCTACTTGAGGAAGCAGCAGCCCTGAATAATGGCCCTTCTTCATAATGAGACCGTCCCGCCCCACCTTGATTTCACTAACATCTGAAATTTGTTTTGGTGGGGTAAGGACTGAAATCTCCAGATCGATCTCTGACAATTCATCAGGGGAAAGGGGGGAAAAGCGGTAATCCTTAGTAGCAGCAGATACAGCCGCTTGCATGATGGCCTTATAGAGGGGGAATATAGGCTCAATATAGCCGATGCATCCCCGTAATTGGCCGTGTTTGTGGATGGTCACAAATGCCCCCCGGTGTTCAAGCAGCTTCTCTCTGCCTGCCGGTTTAAAGGGCGGCATTTGCCCTTCTTTAATATAGGTCTCAATCGTATGCCTGGCTAAGTTAAGTAAATCTTTCTGGAGATTTTCATCTGCTTTTGACTCATCTTTTTCCCCTTCAGTTTGGGCTTGAGTCTTAGTTATCATCAGGGCCGCATAGCCTACCACCCGGGAGTGGTCACCGGTTACATCTCCTGAATTAGCATATTTTAAGAGCTTAGCTTGAACCGGCGACATAGAATTGGCCGTCAGCAGCATGGCCATAATGGCCCCCGGGGCATCTATCTCTGTCTCTCTTTTCATTACCCGGTCAGCAAAGGTCCTGGTATCTAAGTTTTCTATGGCTTCCAGGCCGGCCCGATCCAATCTGACGGCTTCACCGTAAGGATGGTAGTGGGAAAGATCAGCGCTGACCACCAGAACCGTGTGCTCATCAGAGAGGGCCTCTATCAGGAGACGGCTTAAAGCCGCGGCTGTGTCGTAAGAGTGACTGCCCACGATAACGGGCAAGATGGTAAAATCGGTTAGTACTCTTTGCAAAAAGGGCAGTTCAACCTCTAAGGCATGTTCTTTAGAATGGGCTGGTGGATAAAAATGCACCTCGGGAGAGCTTTCCATCCACTTTTCGGCTAAATCTTCATCTATGGGCACCAGACCTAAGGGTGTTTCATAAGCCCCCTCAGGATGGACAGAGATGCCCTCGAAGGTCGTGTGATGGCTGGGTCCCACCAGTATCACCCGCTTAATGTTTCTTCCCTTAAGCTGTTTGAAGGAATAAGCCGCTACCTGGCCGGAGTAGGCATATCCGGCGTGGGGGGCCAATAAGGCCAGAATCCTTTCTGTTCCTGTCTCCGGCTCTACATTGGCTAAAAAGCCGTCCACCTCCTCTTTCAGACTCATTTCAGTGCCGGGGTAGAACATCCCGGCTACTACCGGGATTCTAATCACCTTAGGCTCCATTCTCTTCCCCTCCTTTTCAGTCGATTTAGTATCAGGGGCAATTGAAGTCCCGGTGGACTCAATTGTCCCTGAAGGAAATTTTTGTTCGCAGGAACAGATAAGACATAGTCCCAGGATCAACCAAACGGTTTTCATATTTGACTCCTATTGTTTCTTAAGGCAAAAATCAAACTCTTTGGCTGAAAGGGCAGTTACTCCCAGACGATGGCTTAGTTGAACTATCTCCGGTGACTTAAGGGATGCCCTGGCTAAGAGTTCTTCCTGAGCAAAGATGTTTCTAACCGTATCATCAGCGATGATTTTTCCCTCGTGAAGAATTAATGCCCGATGGGCATACTCGGCCACAACCCACATAGTCTGAGTAATAATAATAATGGTATGCCCGGCTTGATTAAGCCGGGTGAGGAGTTCCATTATCATTTTCTGTCCATTAAAATCAAGGCCGGCGGTAGGTTCATCACAGACGAGTATCATGGGGCCTAAAGCCAGAACCGACGCCAGAGCTAATCTGCGGCGTTCACTCTTAGTCAGAGAAAAGGGCGAACGGTTTTCATATCCGGAAAGCGCCACTAATTTCAGCACTTCAGCTATTCTTGAGCCTATTTCATCTTCCGGCACCCCAATATTTATGGGACCGAAAGCAACCTCTTCATAGACTGTAGGAGCAACTATTTGTTGATCAATATCCTGGGAAAGATAACCCACCCATTGCGAAAGCTCAGCCACACTTCTAACCTGAGTGTCTTCACCCAAAAAGACTACTTCACCTTTAGGCGGCTTAAGGAGACCATTAAAATGTTTGGCTAATG
The DNA here is from genome assembly GCA_030019105.1 of bacterium. Taxonomy (GTDB): domain Bacteria; phylum UBA9089; class JASEGY01; order JASEGY01; family JASEGY01; genus JASEGY01. Next base: position 12,677 of record JASEGY010000046.1, read on the forward strand.
TCGTCTTACCCGAACCATTTGAACCAATTATGGCTAAAAATTCCCCCTTGTATATCTTAAAGTTTATTCCTTCCAGTACCCGCCTTTCCGGATAAGCGTAAAGCAGATTATTTACCTCAATAATCGGCGTTCCTCTTTGCCGGCGGTGTTTTTCTTTGTAAACCAGGGAAGCATATTTCTCCCGATCAATCTTCCACCCCCGGGACTGAAAGGATTCGTAGGCCTCTTCCGAAGTGAGGGGGGGACTATCTTCTCCCTCGTTAAAAAAGGGCACAGCCACCTGGGGGAAACGGATCCCATTGCTTTCCAAAAACTTAATATTGGACAGGACTTCTTCCGGCGTCCCCTGTTTTGCTACCTTTCCTTCATTAATAATGACAATCCGGTCGGCATTTAACATCTGTGCGGCATCAGATTCTACCAGGATAAGGGTTAGTCCATTTTTTCTTCGTTGGTTAACGGCGGTAAAGACAGCGTTCTTCCCCGCATGGTCAAGGTCAGTGAAGGGGGCATCCATAACTAATATCCGTGGGTCAAGGGCAAGCATAGAAGCAATAGCCAGCCTTTGTTTTTCTCCACCGGAGAGGGCAGATGTATCCCTGTCCTCAAATCCGGCCAGTCCGACTTGAGATAGAATGCCTGGAATGTTAGAGCTGATTTGATCCTGGTCGAATCCAAGGCTTTCCTGGCCAAAGGCCACCTCAAGTTCGACATCAGTGGCGCACAGTTGAGACTCAAAATCCTGAGAAATAACACCAACTATTTGAGCCATATCAGCTACCCGGCGGTTTCCCCTAATAGAACGGCCAAAGATTTCTATGTTACCGGAAACTCGACCGGGCTTATAAAGGGGAACAATTGAATTGAGGGTAAAACATAGGGTTGATTTGCCGGCCCCGGTCTGGCCGGCAATGACTACGAATTCCCCTCGTTTAACATCCAGATTGATCCCGTTAAGGACAGGAAGTTTCGTCCCCCGGTAAGTAAATCTGAGATCGTCTATCCTGATTGCTTCCATTAATAATCCTTTCCAGTAACTACTCAGGTTATTAGGTTCACGGTTCACGGTTCAAGGTTGGTCGATTTGCGGTCTGCTTAGGTGTAACCGTTCACAGGTTTCTGGTTCAACGTTCAGGACGGTTCACAGTCAATAGCCTGCGAGCTGCCTTCTATGGACTATGTGGACTGTTGTGTGGACTGTGTGGACTGTGCACTCTATGCCGACTGGCCCAAACGATGAACAATGCCCTCCGCTTTCCTCAACCGTGAACCCGTGAACGGTCACGCCAGAGCCGGCTCCGGCATGGAAAATACGGGGACAGAAACTCTCGCCTTCGGTTTAAGTTCTTCCAGCACTGCTTTGTCCATCCATTCCAAAACCTCGGGGCGAAAGTAAATCTCTCCGCATTGTTGGCATACCTCTGCCGGGACATCTTCAAAGATGGTAATGTTATCCCCCCAGCAATGCATATGGCGAATCTTCTCTTCAATCACCCTTCCTTTGCAAAAATAACACTTCGTTATCCTGGTCATCACGATCCCTTGTAACCGTTCACGGAACGCTGAAATTAGAAATTAGAAATTGGGCCTTCATACTTTCTAATTTCGGGCATTGTTCATCGTTTCGGCCAATAGCGCTTAACCAAATTTGGTTCGATGGGTGTTGTAGTTGCAGAGCTTGCTCTGCCGTAATGTCGAGCAAGCTCGACC
>JASEGY010000470.1 GCA_030019105.1 bacterium
GCCCCAAGTTATTGAGAAGGTACAAAATCGCAGATTATGCCCGCGTTGAGTATATCCAGAAACCAGGTTTCTTGAAGAAATCCGGTTTCTTCGGCGCTCTGGTGGCCGAAACGGTGGTCAAGGCCGCTGATTGAAAAATTTTCGACCTGCAGTCTGAAGTCCGAAATTGGAGAAATCCGCAATCATTAGGGGGGATCCAAAATGAGAAAGTCCTTAGTCCACAATCAAAAGAATCCGTCATCCGAAATCCGAAATCCGAAATTGGAAAAATCCGCAATCCGCAATCCGCAATCCGCAATCGTATTAGTTACAGGGGGAGCAGGGTTTATTGGGAGTAATTTTATCCGCTATGTCCTGAAGAAGTATCCGGCGGACATAGTTATTAATCTGGATAAACTTACCTATGCCGGCAACCTGGAGAATCTGGAAGGAATTAAGGATAATCCAGGATACCGGTTTGTCAGAGGAGATATCGCTGACCGGGAGTTAGTTAATAGACTGTTTGCTGAGGAGAGATTCGATCTGGCAGTCAATTTTGCCGCTGAATCTCATGTAGACAGGAGCATCCTGGATGCGGCGCCATTTATTGAGGCAAATATTAAAGGGGCCCAGGTCCTTTTAGAGGTTGCCCGCTATTATGGAGTGAAAAAATTCCTGCAAGTTTCAACTGATGAGGTTTACGGAAGCCTGGGCAAAGAGGGGCTTTTCAGAGAAGACTCCCCCATCAGGCCCAATAGCCCTTATGCCGCCAGTAAAGCCGCGGCCGATCTGCTCTGCTATACCTATTACAACACTTATGATTTACCGGTCATCATTACCCGAAGCTCTAACAATTATGGGCCTTACCAGTTCCCGGAGAAATTGATGCCTTTGATGATCCGTAATGCCTTAAACGACAAGAAACTCCCAATATACGGTCAGGGCGGGAACGTCAGGGACTGGATTTATGTGGAAGATAACTGCCGGGCTATTGACCTGGTTCTAAGAAATGGCCGGGTCGGAGAAGTTTATAATATTGGGGCAAGTTGTGAAAGGGTAAATCTGGAGATAGTCAAGCTTATCTTAAAGAAACTGGATAAACCGGAATCCTTGATAGAATTTATAGAAGACCCCCGGGGTAAGGCCCATGATTTTAGATACGGATTAGATAGCTCAAAGGTCCAAAACGAACTTAATTGGAGCCCCAGGTATGATCTTGAAGAAGGGTTAGATAAGACTATCGAATGGTATCTTGCTCATCAGGGCTGGCTCGAAAGGGTTATCACCGGGGAGTATCTGGATTACTATCGAAAGGTGTACGGATCTAATTATAGTATTACCCCGTAACTTATGCGTTGTCCTCGAGAATGTTACGATTGCGGATTGAAACTTGAAATTGGAAATTAGAAATTGGAAATTAGGCTTTCACGCTTTTCCTAATTTCCAATTTCAGCATTCCATAATCCGCAATCTGCAATCCGCAATCCAAAATTGAGCATCGTTTCAAATCGCCCCAATAGCAGCTTTACACTTTTAAAGCGGAGTGCATGTCCGAGTTTGAGCTATGGTGCATAACTTCCCTGGAGTTAATCCTTTAGGATTTCATTTATGAAAGGCTAAAGCCTAAACTCCCAAAAAGTGTAAACCGATCTCTAACGATTTCCAGGCTGAATGAAACGATGCCCAAAATTGGTTTGGTTACGGCAGGAGGCCGTGCTATGTTTACCTGGCGAGAGATTTGGCTTAAGATAAAAAAGAAGGGGAATGTAAAATGGGGAGGGGGACTTGTACTTATCTTTGTCCTCACGGCCATGTTCGGACCGGTATTTGCCCCTTATGATCCTTTAGCCATTCAATTAGAGGAGAGGCTTACACCCCCGCGAATCGAGCACTTCTTGGGAACAGACGAACTGGGTCGAGATGTTTTATCCCGCTTGCTTTATGGGGCGCGCATCTCTCTGGCCGTAGGTCTTATTGCTACCGCCCTGGCCACCTTAATCGGTCTCATTCTTGGCACCTGGGCCGGATATTTCGGCGGCTGGTCTGACCGGCTGATCATGAGGCTGGTGGATTGTGTGCTGGCCTTTCCCGGACTGCTTTTAGCTATTGGGATAATGAGCGTGATTGGTCCGAGCTTAATAACTCTTTTTATTGTCCTGGCCTTAGTTGGCTGGGCCGAGTTTGCCAGGCTTATCCGCGGACTCATACTTTCTCTCAAGGAGCAACCTTATATTCAGGCAGCAGAAGCTATTGGCTGTTCCAGGATCAAGGTGATCATGTCTCATCTGCTGCCCAATACTCTGCCGCTGGTTATTGTAGCGGCCAGCCTTCGCATTGCCGGGTTTATCCTCACGGAAGCCTCTCTGAGTTTTTTAGGACTGGGAGCCCAGCCTCCAAGCCCTACCTGGGGTTCTATGGTCAAATCAGGGGCCGAACTCTACCTCCTGAAAGCAGCCCCCTGGATGAGCCTTTCCCCGGGAGTGGCCCTTGCCATAGTCGTTATCGGTTTCAATCTCCTCGGTGATGGGCTGAGGGATATCCTCGATCCACGATTGAGATAGCGTATCCTCTTCAAATTTAATGGGTATCTGTTGTAAGGCATTGATCATCGTTTCGGCCACTATCGCTTGACCAAGTTTGTTTTGATGGGTGTTGTAGTTGCAGAGCTTGCTCTGCCGTAATGTCGAGCAATCTCGACCACTACAAAATTGATCCAATGGCCGAAACGATGATCAATACCTGTTGTAAGTTGTAGGTTGTAGGTTCGCTGGTGTAACAGTTAACTTACAAGTTACAACCTACAACCTACAATCAGATATACCAATAGATTTGAAGAGGATACGAGATAGCTTCTCCATCCGACTCGCATGCCCCCCGAAGGAGTGCCGGGAATTTTACCACATGCGCATCAACTTAAGCATAACTCTTTATCGGCCAAGTAGATGCGCAAAGTAC
>JASEGY010000471.1 GCA_030019105.1 bacterium
TCTCCGTGTCTCCGTGGTGATTAAATTGTTGGTAGATGTCGATTGCACAGGTCGAGATATCTCCTTCCTCACCTCCGGCAATATTTTTATTACAACTACATATTTCTGCTAAGGTTACATAAACCGTCCCCTTTTCTCAATAATTCTCTTGCCGAATCAGTACTGGCAATCTTCAAATAAATAGCAGGTTGTAACTACTCAGCCGCAGATAAACGCAGATGAACGCAGATATTTTTCCTTAACTTCATTGTAAATTTCATGAAAACTTCGAAGAATAATGTCTGTAATCTCTTTGTATTTAAAGTTATCTGCGTTTATCTGCGTCCATCTGCGGCTGAGTAGTTACAGCAGGTTTTCTTGCAAATCGAAACAAGCATAAGCATTACCGGCACTTCAATCAAGACACCTACTACTGTGGCCAAAGCCGCACCTGAAGATAGGCCAAATAACATCACAGAGGTAGCAATCGCCACCTCGAAGTGATTAGATGCACCAATAAGGGCTGAAGGTGCAGCGTCATGATAGGAAAGCCTTAATAATCGAGCAAAAATATAACCCAGGGCAAAAATGAATACGGTCTGAATAAAAAGTGGAATAGCAATCCAAAGGATCGTCAATGGATGTTGGGTGATAATTTCACCCTTGAAGGAGAATAAGAGTACCAATGTGGCTAAGAGGGCAACGATGCTAATCGGCGTAAGCCAATGCAAGAATCTTTCCCGGAACCAACCTATTCCTTTGGTTTTGATGATCCACTGGCGCGAGAGGTATCCGGCCACTAACGGTAAGGCAACATAGATCATGACTGAAAGCAGAATGGTTTGCCAGGGAATCGGCATGGCGTTGACACCAAGCAAAAAGCCACCCAGAGGGCCATATAACACAAGCATCGTCAGTGAATTTATGGCGACCATGACCAGGGTGAGTCCGTCATTACCTTTTGCCAGATATCCCCAGAGAAGAACCATGGCCGTGCATGGAGCAATCCCCAGGAGGATGCAGCCGGAGATGTAACTTCTCCACAACTCAACCTCCTGGCCTGATTTTACGATTTCTGTTCCCGACAGGAAATCGCGAAATATATATCCCAGAAATAGGGTAGCAATGGCATACATCGTAAAGGGTTTAATCGCCCAGTTGATAAACAGCGTCAGTAAAACCGGTTTTGGTGTTTTGCCGGCCTTCACCACCTCGGCAAAGTCTATTTTTACCATAATGGGATACATCATAAAGAAAAGACATAGGGCAATAGGGATGGAAACCTGATAAATAGAGAAAGAATCCAATCTTACAGCAACACCGGGAGCAATTCTGCCTAATACTATTCCGGCAATGATACATAAAAATACCCACATGGTAAGATATTTTTCAAAAATATTCAACCTTCTCTTTTCTTCCATAATTCCTCCTTTTTCTTTCCTCACATCTGTTGCAGCGAGTGGTCACAAACCGGCCGAAACTTTTGACCGGCGCCCCACTTTTATGGGCAAGGTTTTCCTGCCTTTCCGGATATATTTTTAATCTTCTCTAAATCAATCCGCCCAACTTCGGTTTGACTCAACCTTGTTCTTACTCCATCAAGAAAAGTTTCATAGTAATCCGGTAATTCTTTTTCGATTGAATAATGCATCCACTTGCCTTCCCGCCGGTTGTGCAACAACCCTGTTTGGAGAAGAATGTTTAAATGCCTTGATATTCTTGGTTGGGACATCTCAAGTATATCTACAAGCTCACAAACACACAGCTCCCGTTCTAAAAGCAGGTTGATTATTCTTAGTCGAGTTTCGTCAGCAAGCGCCTTGAATAAGTTTGTCAAGTCTTTCATGGTTTGCCCTGATACATAATCATACAAGGATATATTTATATATTGCCTGAAAAATAGAGATTTGTCAAGCAAAAAGTTGAGGAAGAGGAAAAAAAGTAGGTGAGGGCTAAGGGAAGACAGGGGACGGTGTGGTACCGAGAATGCCTAACTAATCGACTATATTTTCTGTTAAGCACTTCCCTCATCAACGTCCCCTAAATTTCCAGTGGGTTGAAGTTCTTCAGTTAAAACGGCAATGAGAAACTCTCTTGGAGTAACGATCCTTATTCCTTCAAACTGTTTAAAGGTAAAGTGGGACGGTTCATTTTCATCGTTTTTCCTGTGATTTCTTCCGGGTAGCTTGTAGTAGCAGAGCTTGCTCTGCTAATCCCACTCAAGCAAAGCAAGCTTTGCTACTACAAACAGTTATCCATAGCGCGGCCTCCTGCCGCAACCAAACCAAGGACACAAATGACCAAAAGGACCAAAAGCCACCCCAAATTACCGGCCTTTATGTTCATAATTCTCGCGGACAACGCAAATATTGCGGGGTAATAGTATATACCCGCAAGCTTTCACACTAAAGTGAACCATCCCGGTAAAGTGTATCCTCTTCAAATCTATTGGTGTATCTGGTTGTAGGTTGTAAATTGTAAGTTAATCGTCACACCAGCGAATCTACAACCTACAACTTACAACTTACAACTTACAACAGATACCCATTAAATTTGAAGAGGATACGGTAAAGTGGTGTTTATTCCCAGTAACAATGTAGGAGACTTTGGCCTGGGCAGCACATTCTAAGACCCTGTTGTCCGGGATGTCTTTGATTCGGGTTATCTCCCGAAGCGGCTTTACAACGATGGCCTTTTCTTTTATCTGATTTATTAACTCATCGACTGCTTGACGGCTAAGACCAAACTTGGCTCTTCTTAGGACTTCCTCATATTCAGCGAGTAAGGCAGATGAAACAAAGAGCTCAATTTTACCCTTAATGAATAGGGTGAGGAGTAGAGCGGGGAGACTACTTTTCTTGATGGCGGCTGAAACTATAGACTTCATGAAAAAGATTTGGGGGTAATAGGTTGTAAGTTGTAGGTTGTAAGTTGGGTAGAATGCCCACGGCGTG
>JASEGY010000472.1 GCA_030019105.1 bacterium
TGGTCGAGCTTGCTCGACGTTTTGGCAGAGCAAGCTCTGCAACTACAACAAGATGTCGTGAACATTGGGATTCTCCATTTCACTCCGACAGACTGCGAGAACCTGATCACCGATAGCCTGAGTTACAAGGAGAGTTAATTAATATGCCTAATCAGAAACGCCGAAAAGATGTGAGGAACGTGGCCATTATCGCGCACGTTGACCATGGAAAAACAACGCTGGTAGATGCTCTTTTAAAACAGACCGGGGCTTACGAGTTTAAAAATGGAGAAACCACTATCATGGATTCAAATCCACTCGAAAGAGAACGGGGTATAACCATTTTTTCAAAAAATGCCTCCTTTTTGTATAAAGGTGTCCAATTTAACATAGTTGATACGCCGGGTCATGCTGATTTTGGAAGCGAAGTGGAAAGAATCCTTAAAATGGTCGATGGTGTGCTCCTGCTCGTAGATGCATTTGAAGGTCCCATGCCGCAGACAAAATTTGTTTTAAAAAAATCTCTTGAGTTGCATCTCAAACCAATTCTGGTTGTAAATAAGATCGACAGGCCGAATGTGCGGCCGCATGAAGTTGCTGACCTGACTTTCGATCTTTTTTGCGAGTTGAATGCCACTGATGAACAACTGGATTTCCCGATTGTTTTTTCTTCGGGGAAAGAGGGAATAGCCACTCTTGATCCGGAAGAAGAAGGCAAAGATATGAAACCTCTTCTTGATACAATACTTCATCGCGTCCTGCCTCCGGTGGCAGACCCGGCGAAGCCTTTCCAAATGTTGATAACTATGCTGGATTATGATCCATATGTCGGCCGTATCTCAATCGGGCGTATTTTTCACGGGGAAATAAAAACCGGCCAACTTATGGCTCTTGTCAAGATCGACGGGACAATAAAACAGGGAAAGGTTACCAGGATATTAAAATATAAGGGCTTAAAAAGAATAGTCGTCGATGATGCCCAGGCCGGCGATATTATATCGATTGCCGGCATTGATGATGTCCATGTTGGAGAAACTCTTGCCTCAATAGAGAATCCGCAAGCTCTGCCGAAGATTAAAATTGATGAGCCGACTATCTCGATGGTTTTTTCACATAATACCAGCCCCCTGGCGGGAAAAGACGGCGGAAGATTCTTGACTTCGCGTCATATTAGAGAAAGACTTGAGTACGAAGCCCTGACAAATGTGGGAATTAAGATAGAAGGAATTGCAGGAACTGAAAAAATCAAGGTTTCGGGAAGAGGAGAACTTCATCTTTCCATACTTATTGAAACAATGCGCCGGGAAGGATATGAGCTTGAAGTTTCTTCGCCGCAGGTAATATTAATGGAAATGGGTGGAGAGACGCTTGAACCTATGGAAGAAGTGCTGGTTGAGGTTGATCAGGGATATCAGGGGGCTGTAATTGAAGCGCTTGGCTCAAGGAAAGCAGAGATGAAAGATATGCAGATAACCTCAATAGGTACGGTTCGTATGAATTTTTTGATCCCGACAAGAGGATTGATTGGTTTTAGAAGTGAATTTTTGAAAATGACACGCGGCACAGGAATTATGTATCAGAATTTTTTCCAGTACCAGAAGTATAAAGGTAAAATGGTTCATCGGCAGGCAGGTGTGCAGGTCTCAATGAATAATGGCCGGGCTGTTGCCTTTGCTTTGTTTGGGCTTCAGGAAAGAGGCGAGATTTTTGTTCGTCCGGGGGATGATGTTTACGAAGGCATGCTTATCGGTGTTAATAATAAGGGCCGGGACCTTGTTGTTAATGCGCTCCGTGAAAAAAAACTTACCAATATGCGGGCATCAGGGTCTGATGAGGCAATAAAACTTATTACTCCAAGAGAAATGACCCTGGAATTCGCTCTGGAGTTTATCGAAGATGACGAATTAGTTGAGATAACTCCAAAGAATATCCGTTTAAGGAAACGATACTTAAATGAACATGAAAGAAAATCCAAAATGCGTGTAAAAAGTAGGTGAGTCTAAAAGTGCGTAAGGACTGGTACAGAACCCTGATAAGGGAGATAATGACCGAAGAGCTGTTGATCGTTCGCGATGATGAGCGTGTCAGCGTAGCAGCTCAGATAATGGAAGAATACTGTGTTGGCGCCCTCCTGGTTCGTAAGAAAGGGGAAACAATCGGTATTCTTACCGAAGCGGATATAGTTTGTTCTCTAATACCTGAGGGTCTAAGCCCGGATGAAACCAGGGTTTCAGCCATTATAAGCGGGTTGCCGATTACCATCAGGACTTACAGCACGGTTGAGGAAGCATATCTTTCTATGGCCCGCAACCGCATTCGCCATTTGATTGTAGTTGCGGAAAAAGGCGAAGAAGAGGCTTTAGAGGTAGGCATAGTTTCTGTCCGGGACATCCTTTATCCGATGGAAGAGATTGAAGAAAGAGGAGAGGAATGGAAACGAGAGTTAAGGTCGTGGGTGAGTTTTTTCCCCTGGAAGCGAAGGGATTGGATAGAAAAGATAGTGACCGGCAATCCGGTGATGGTAGAAAGTGATGAAAATATACGGAGGGCATCAACGCTGATGAGAGATAACCACATTTCCGCCCTGCTGGTTAAGGAAAAAAACAGGGCGAAAGGAGTGCTTAGCGAAACAGATATCGTCCGCAAGATAATTGCGAAGAGACTGGCCCCGGAGAAGATCATGGCCTCAGAGGTAATGAGCAGCCCCCCAATTACTATTAATTTCAGCGATCCGATTGATAAGGCCTATTTTCTTATGGCGAACAGACATATTCGCCATTTAGTCGTTACCACCGAAGGACGAGAGGTAAGTATCGTATCTGCCCGGGACCTTGTTTGTTTACCAGCTATGAAGATGAAGAGAGCCTGGAAAAAATAACTGCTCAGAAGGTATCTTCTTCAAATCTAAGGGTAAGAGCTAAAGGGTTCAAAGTTCAGGGTT
>JASEGY010000473.1 GCA_030019105.1 bacterium
TAACAAATCGCTGCAGCCGACCCCGCAGGAGCGGGGCGGCTGAGCTCAATCGTTATATGGAGCAGAAATATTATGAATAACCTAAGCATTATCGAGATCAATAGTACTAACTATTATTTATTGAACTGTAAAGAAGGTTATTTGCTCGTAGATTGTGGTTGGGTTGGGAAATATAGTGATTTCAGGAAGAGATTGAGAAGACTTGGCATCTCTGTTGATTCTATAAAGTATATTTTATTGACCCATCATCATCATGATCATGCTGCTTTAGTTCAAGATATCCGAAAAGAATCAAATTGTAAATTAATCGTACATAAAGATGAAATTGATTATCTCAAAAAGGGAATCACATACACCAGAGAAACTAGAAGTTATAATATTGGGTTAAAATTACTTGATAAAATCCTATCTCCCTTTGTTAAATACAACTATACACCTATTGTTATAACCGATACTGATATAATCATTCACCACGATTATTTCGATATTTGTGAAATTTTAGGCATAGAGGGCAAAGTGATTCATACGCCAGGCCATTCAAAGAGTTCACTTTCATTGATATTATTAAATGGAGATGCCTTTGTTGGAGATGTTGCAATGAATACATTAAAAATATTTGGACAAAAAGTTAGACCAATTGAAGCAGAAAATTTTGATGAAGTATATAAAAGTTGGGAGAAAATAATACAATGTGGTGCTATTACTATATATCCTGCTCATGGCAAAAGCTTTTCCGTTGAAGAATTGAAAAAGTGTCTAAATGAAAAACAAGAAACCATATAACAACTCGCTGCAGCCGACCTCGCTACGCTCGGCGGCTGAGCTCAATCGTTAGGCTGAAAAACATGAAAAAGAATACACTCATCATTTTAGGTCATCCAGATAAAGATAGCTTTTGTGGTGCTCTCGCAAGGGCGTATGTTGAAGGCGCAAGACAGGCTGGAATCGAAATCAAGGAAATTGAAATTGGTTCCATTAAATTTGATCCTGTTCTTTGGAGAGGTTACAAAGAAATTCAAGAACTTGAACCAGACTTAGTAAAAGCTCAAAAACTTATTTTACAGACCTCGTGCTTTTGCGGGTATTTTTCTGGACATTTTTGAGGCAAAAATAACGGCCTCGAAATGCTAACATATTAATTCTCTATGAGTTATGTCGCCCAGAGTAACTGTTCAATGTCCAATTTTTGCGGAACAACGCAAGATGCTTTTACTTAAGGAGTTGCATCATCGCCCTACTGGACAGGTACGAGGTCTGTTTTATGGGCACAGCATTTGGTTTTCATCTACCCTAATTGGTGGGGAACTATTCCTGCACTTATGAAGGGGTTCTTTGATCGGGTGTTTTTGCCAGATTTTGCTTTCAAGTACCGAGAGAATTCCATGCTTTGGGACAAGTTGCTATCCGGGCGTAGTGCACACTTGATTGTAACGATGGATACTCCTCCCTGGTATTATCGTTGGGTGGATAATATGCCAGGGCACAATGAAATGAAAAGAACCATACTCGAGTTTTGTGGGGTCAAACCCATAAAAATCACAGCGTTTGGTCCAATCAAGAATTCAACCCAAACACAACGAGATAAGTGGTTGGGAAAGGTTAAAAAATTTGGAGGAACAACCCCTAACCAATCGTTGCAGCAGACGGGCTAATGCCCGCCGTTGAACTCTGTCGTTAGACAATTATATTTGGAGGCTCAACATGCCAAAGCCGAGTGTGTACATTGAAACTACTGTAATAAGTTATGTAACTGCAAGACTAAGCCGTGATCTAATTGTAGCAGCACATCAGCAAGTCACCGTAGAATGGTGGGAAAACACATTGCCTTGTTGTGATCCTTTCATATCCCCACTGGTTGTTGAAGAAGTAGCAAAAGGAGATAAAGAGGCAGCAAAACTTCGACTGGAGAAAATATCAAATTTCCCTGTATTAAAAATTACTAATGAAGTGCGAGAACTGGCTGATATGTACTTTGTACAGACCCAAATTCCGGAAAAAGCGAGAGGCGATACTTATCATTTGGCTTTGGCCACATACCACGGGATGGATTTTCTGGTATCGTGGAATTTTACTCACATTCTTGCTGTATCAGTTGAAACAATGATTCAAAATATCAATACTTCTCGAGGTATTCGAACACCTATAATCTGTTCTCCGGAAGAACTAATGGAGGTATAAATATGCAAAAAGATACTATCGTAGAAGAGGTTCGTAGAATCCGACATGAAATTGAACGTGAATGTCAAGAAGACCCCGACAAACTTTTTGAATATTTCCAAAATTCACAAAGAAATCTTGATGATCGCCTTGTGTGCCGAAAACCAAAACTCCTTGAACTACCACCACAGAGACAACAGGCGGCATAATATTAAAGGAAGAATTAGAGTCGGGGGGAGAATTAAAAGAGGACATTAGTGAATGTTGAATGCACAAGGTTCGGTAAGCCAGAAGAAAGGAAAAACACGGTGGAGTGAATCGTTTGCCTAACCAATCAATGAAGCGGATTCGCTTCGCTCACCGCTTATTTTATCGTTAGATGTAAATAGCTGTAAATATTAGATAGGGAGGCGTTGCTTCTCCATAAACCAACTGTGCCCTTGATCAAGGCAAAAAGGAGGTTCATTATGCGTAAGATAACTTCTTACGTTCTGATGGGGCGGCGTTCATTTGGAGCTAATAATTAGGGGAGGTAAGGGGACGGTTTACGGAAACATATGCTAAGCCAGGAGTTACAAATAAAATATATACCTCGCTGGCAGAGTAATTGCGGGGTAAAGCTATTTGCCTAACCAAAAGGATGAACTTGGCTGGTATTCCGCTACGCTCCATACCAGCAGGCTATCCTTATCGTTAGCTCCAAGGAAACATGGGGGACGTAGATAAGAAACATGTGCGCCGAGCAAAGCTTCTTAGCT
>JASEGY010000474.1 GCA_030019105.1 bacterium
CCTGTTTGCCGCAGTAATGGCCGGTGAACACCTGATCAATGGCTTCAGAAATAGCGACCTCTGTGGGCGGATTTATGACAAGGTTGCCGAGACAGCACAAGAAGCCAAACGTCGCTGTGCTCGTGTGTCGCGCCTGATCGCTAAACTCCGAGGCCATGGCTTGCTGGCAAAGGTCAAGAACTCTCGTCTTTACCGAGTAACCAAGCACGGGTATCAAGTCATGTCTGCCGCTCTGGGTTTCCGCATGATGAGTTTCCCACAAGCCTTTCTTCAGACCACATAATTCTCGCGGACGACGCAAATGTTGCAGAGTAATAGTATAACTTAAGAGATATTGTTAAGGGTAAAATTAGGGCTTGAAATCATCCAAAAAGAATTGAGAAAGAATGAACGGCTGACCACGCTGATGGTGTTAGTTACAGATGGCAAGGCAAATGTAAGTATCCAAAAGGAGGCCCGGCCATTTGAAGAGGCCAGAGAGATTGCGGCTAAGATAAAGTCAGCCGGAGTAAAGTCAATTGTCATAGACACCGAGACAGGATTTGTCCGCTTAGGAAGATTGCAGGAGCTTTCTCAAGGCTTAGGTGGGAGATATTACTCCTTAGAGGATATAAAGGCTGAGGCTATTTCTACCCTGGTGAAGGAAGCCATGCCAATACTCCGTCCGCCTATTCTAACTTAAAGACGATATTTATCTGCATCTGAAGTTGCTTTTCACCTGTTTCTTCGGGTAGAGGAGGGAATAAGGCCGCTCGTTTGATGGTCCTGGAAGCGGCCCGGTCGAGAAGTTTGCTGCCCGAGGGTTCGATTATTTCTATCTCCTCGACCTTTCCATCTGAGAGGATGGTAAATCGCACCTTAACCTTACCCTCAATCCCCTTCTTTCGCGCAAAACCAGGATATATCTTTGCCTGCTCGATCTCTTTCCTGACCTTCTCTTGATAACTTTGAATCGCTGCCTTAGCCCAATCAATTTCCGGAGTAACTCTTGACTCAACCGGTTGATAGCCGGCTTGAGATTCTATTGGCTCTGGCACTGGTTCCCTGGCTATCCCGGGTTGAGGGCTGTCTTGAGGCTCCTCCACCTCTACTGGTTCGACCACTTGAAGGCCGGGCTGAGGTTCTTCTGTCTCTACTTCCTCAACCGCCGGCTTTTCTCCCAATGGCTCCGGCTCGGGTTCGGGTTCCGGCTCTTCGACAACTTCTTCCGGCGCCGGTTCAGGCTCTTCTATCTTTGGCGGCGGTGGTGGTGGCTCCTCGATTACTATCCGGGCCATAAAATCTTCGGCGGTCTCGGGTTCGGGTGTCAGAAATTCCAGAATCTCCCCGGGTATGGCCAAAAACAGTAAATGAATGAATAGAGAGACAAGAATAGTAATCCTTAAGGGGCTGTCACTTAACACCTGGCTCACCCTTTTCCGTAGAGATGCTCAGGGCTTCTGCCCCGGCTCCTTTAGCTATATCCATTACCCTGACGGCCAGACCCAGGTCTATCTTTTTATCCGCTTTAATAACGACTACCTTTTTGGGGGCCTCTTCCAATTTTGCTCTCAGGGCCTCTTCTAAAGAAGCAATATCCACCTGGCTTTCATTAAGATAAATCCGGTTATCCTCACTGATGGAGACAATAATCCTTTCTTCCTGCGGTTGGCTGGTTTTAGCCTGCGGCAGGGCGATCTTTATCCCCGGCTGCATGATGAAATTAGCCGTAAGCATAAAGAATATCAAAAGCAAAAAAACTATGTCTATCAGGGGGGCAATATCCAGGTGCTGGCTTATTCGTTTGCGGCGGTCAAATTCCATAGTCCACATCCTCCCCTGAATGTTCGGAATGCTCAGGATGGATTCTTTCTTTTCCTTCTCCAAACCCCAGTGATTCAGAGATAATGCCGACTACCTCTTTCATGGCCATGGCCAGATCATCTACCCTGCCTTCAAAATAGTGATAGGCAAACATAGCCGGGATGGCCACACTCAATCCAGCGGCAGTGGTCAAAAGCGCCTCCCAGATGCCACCGGCTAAAACCGAGGCATCTACCCCGCCGCCTAACTCCTGTATCTGCATAAAGGCCTTGATCATTCCGGTCACTGTGCCCAAAAGCCCTAAAAGAGGTGACAGGTGGGCCACAATGCCCAGGAGACGCAAGTTCTTCTCTAACTTGACCAGTTCTCTTGTGCCCACCCGATGGACTGACTTTTCCCATTTAGCTGCATCTTTTTGACAGCGGCTCAGGCCGGCCTCTGCTACCACAGCCACAGGGCCGCGAGTAGTTTTCGCCTGCTTTAAAGCCGCCTCTATTTTGTTAGATTGCAGGGCTTGCTCGATTTGGAGCAAGAAGGAAGCCACATCTGTTCTTATCCTTAAAAATTGATACGCCCGCTCCAGGATAATGGCGATAGCTATTACCGAGCATAACAGGATGGGATACATCAGTATCCCGCCTTTTGTAACAAACTCAAACATCAAAATTCCTCCCTTTCGCTCTTGTTCATCGTTTGGGCAATGGGATCAATTTTGTAGTGGTCGAGCTTGCTCGACATTACAGCAGAGCAAGCTCTGCAACTACAATACCCATTTGGTCAAGCACTATTGTCGAAACGATGAACAAGGCCCAGATTAACGCAGAGATCGCAGAGATCACGCCGAGTTCGCAGAGATTCTTTGTCCTCTGCGCCTCTGTGAGAAGAAACCAGGTTTCTTGAAGAAACCTGGTTTCTGAGGCAATAGTTTATCCCCGGTTATTGAGAAGATACTATCTGTTGCCCATTAAAAAGCTACTTCTATCCCACCGTAAAGCATCCTCCCGGTGTAAGGGGCATACTTAGCGCGGCTTCTGGCCGCAACCAAACCAATTTTGGATTGCAGATTGCGGATTATGGAACGCTGA
>JASEGY010000475.1 GCA_030019105.1 bacterium
CGCAATCGTAACATTCTCGCGGACAACGCAAATGTTGCGGGGTAATAGTATAATCCACAATCCGGTTTCTTACCCGCTCAAGGCCTTCCTCCTGTAGTCAGGACCAAATCACGTTCAGTATATATCTCCCCGTGGGCCAAAGTCGTATACGGTGATTTCGCGGGTCTCTACGTCCAGGTCATACTTGATACGCAGTCCACGTTCCCCCCTTGTGCAGCACGTACCGGTACGAACAGTGAAACGGGCCTTTCAAATGAGCGATATGCGCCGGGTCATCAACTGGGAATGGTTTCTCGCAGATATGCTCCAGGGCATCCCAGAACTTGCGCTGTATACGTTTCTCCTGGCGTTTTAGGTATCGGCCTACGCGGGGATGAATCGTTTTGATAGTAAACTGGGTCGCTTCTGTCATTCATCACCGCTTTCCAGGTAGGTGTGTAGTTCTTCAGGAGTCATTCCTACACCTGCCCGTGCTTCCTCTCGTGCTTGTAGAATGTTGGATAAGTCATCACCGGCCAGCTCCATTTCTTCCAGGGTGATCTCCCATTCTCGTATTACCTGGGATAGGGCATCCGGCCGCCGCGTGGCAACCAGGGCAGCCCAGGCTAGATCTAACGCTAAATCATGCATATACTCAGAAGGTGTACGGTCAAGCAATACCTGTACCTCTGAGGGCAGTTTTGCCAGTTCAACTTGAGCCACACTCATTACATACCTCTTTGCTCTCGTTCCCACGCAGAGCATGGGAACGAGACGCGGTTAGCTGGATAGCTTTCAGTCACCCAACCTCCCGCAGGTTTGAAACCTGCGGGAGGTTGATTGCACAGCTCGAAATGATTTACCCTTCTTCGAATTCCGATCCATCTACGTTCAGTAATATCAAGTGTTTTACGGTCTGTATGCACAACATAAAGTTCCCTCTTCGGGCTTTGATGATGAAGTTGAGCATAGTTCTGCATAGCTTCCCGGGAATTAGTAAAAACGTTAACAACAGCGATCTCATCTAAAATGCGATTATTTGTTTCAGAATGAGCCTTAACTGCTTCAACCATGAGCCATTGATCAGGATAGTGGCTACGAACTTCTTCCCATCTCATAAGAAAAACACCTCCTCTGTCTTCTCCTCAAGAAGCAGGTTTCTTACCCGCTCCAGGTCTTCCTCAGTATCTACTCCCCAGGAATCGTGCCCTGTCTTCACTACTTTTATCGGAATGCCATTTTCCAGGGCCCGGAGCTGCTCCAACCCTTCAATTTCTTCTAATAAACCGGGTGAAAGCCGGGTCAAGCCCAGGAGGATATGCTTGCGATAAACATATAGCCCAATATGCTTATAAAACCCGGCCCCCTCTTTTTTGCGGGGATATGGAATAAGGGAGCGGGAAAAATAAAGGGCAAAGCCGGCCTCATTGGTTACCACTTTGACCACATTGGGATTATGTAATTCCGATTCCCGGGTTATCTCCTTTTTGAGGGTAGTTATTTCAAGCCTGAGGTTATCCTTCATTGGCATCACGGCTTCATCGATCATTTCCGGTTTAATCAGGGGCTCATCCCCCTGGATGTTAACTACAATATCAGCCGGCAGTGATCCGGCCACTTCAGCCACCCGGTCTGTCCCGGAGGCATGATGAGAAGAAGTCATTACTACTTCTCCGCCAAAGCTCATCACGGCCTGATAGATTCGTTCATCATCCGTGGCGACAATTACCTTTTCAATCTCTTTTGCCTGCCTGGCCCGCTCATAGACATGTTGAATCATGGGCTTACCGTGAATATCAGCCAGGGCTTTACCCGGAAACCGGGTCGATCCAAACCTGGCCGGAATTATTCCGATTGCGGATTGCAGATTGCGGATTGCGGATTGGTTCATCAGCTAATACCTCTCTGAAGGATCATATCTGCATTATTTCCTGTAAGTACCGGACAATTCGGTCTTTGTTAGTGCCAAGACTGGAGAACTGCTTCTCGCACACGTCACTGAAACGCGCCAGAACCTTCCGATTAATGGATTCCTGATCCTCAAAAATGGCCAGCGAACGAAAGGGCAGTTTCCACTTTTCGAACTGTAATATAGCAATTGTCGCATCGCGTGCGTTATTGTCACTTGGAAGTGCATAGATAAACAGTGGGCGCGGCATACCGTTAATACGGCAGTCCACACTGTACATCCCTTGCGGGTCGTGCTGAGGATCATGCCAGTCAAATATCCGTCGACCTTCGAAAACCGTCTCTTTTATGAGGGCTTGGAAGTCCTGTATAAAGGTAGATCGTACTCGTTCACGGGAGAGATAGGAAACGTCCGCAATCTTTAATAGGGCTTGGACAAAAGAGTATAATGCCTCGCCGTATTGATCTTCTTTAACGCGAAGAATGAGTTCCCCCCCCTGGTCTTCTACCTGGAAGGTAGAGAGCGTGTTACTGATAATCTTCTGGCGTGTACCACCATGCAAATCTTTTTCGTCAAGTTCATAGGTCAGATGCATGTAGGTATGGCCTTCGTCTGAGAGAATCCAACGGGTGTTTTCGTATTTTAGAACAATGGCGAGGTGGTCGCCGTCTTCGAAGAGGAAAGGGGTGAAAACGCGGTAGCGTTTCATGCCCTCAGAAGCAAGATGCACTTTAGCGCACACCTTTTCACGAAAATCATGTTCGATCGCTTCAATAGCCATAGTTACACCTCCCCGAATAGTGTTAACTGTGGTTTTTCCAGTATGCCAAATCCACAGTCTTCAAACATACAACGCAGTGCACTGTGGAAATCCCCATACCGATCTGTTGGTTCGGCATAGGCGTCTTCCTGTGTGCCAAGTTCTTGATATCGCTCTGTAGCCATATACTATTACCCCGCAACATTTGCGTTGTCCGCGAGAATGTTACGATTGCGGA
>JASEGY010000476.1 GCA_030019105.1 bacterium
TCCGCAATCTGCAATCCAAAATTGGTTTGGTTGCGGCCAGAGGCCGCGCTAAGACCAAAGGAAGGGGAAATTAAATGTATCTGGCAAAGATCTACATTACCTTGAAGCAGGGACTCCTTGACTCACAGGGAGTAACCGTAAAGCATGCCCTGAACTCGATGGGTTATGCCGGTGTAGAAGAAGTACGCTTTGGTAAATATCTTGAGCTAACGCTTAACTCCTCTGACCAGGCTGAGGCAGAGAATCAAGTCAAGGAGATGTGCGAGCGGCTTCTATCCAATCCAGTGATCGAGAACTATCGAATGGAGTTAGTCGAACGTCCCTAAGGATAATTCGGCATGGTTCAAATCAGGGTGACATTCTTACCTTCCCGAAAGCTTTAAGCTTTTGGGAAGGTATTCCCCAGGTGTTACCCGAAACTGACCCTTTTTGAACCATGCCGATAATTTTCATCGGCCTGCTGGTATATGCGACTATACTTGATATTGGGAAATATGTTATCTAACGAGGTAGGGAGAGTTGATATTAGTTATTGATATTGGCAACAGCCGCATCACTGTCGGAGTATACCAGGGAAGTCAGCTTCAGCGCTATTTCCATACCCGTACTGAACCTGATAAGACCGAAGAAGATTACCATGCCTGGTTGAAAGACGAGTTCAGGCAAGGGGATATGCCATCTGATCAATCCGCAATCCACAATCCACAATCAACAATCCGCAATCCGCAATCCGCAATCCGCAAGGCGGTCATTTCTTCCGTAGTCCCCTCACTAACCCCTGTCTTTGTTCAGGTAATCAAAGACTGTCCTGGGATAGAAGCCGGCGTGGTAAATCCCTCCCTGGATATAGGACTTAAGCTCTGTTACGATGCTCCTTCACAGCTTGGCGCAGACCGGCTGGCTAATGTAATAGCGGCCAGGGCGCTTTATGGCTGTCCGGCCATTGTCATTGACCTGGGCACAGCCGTCACCTTTGACTGCCTTTCCCAAAAGGGGGAATATCTGGGTGGGATAATTATTCCTGGCCCGGGATTATCTTCCGCTGCCCTGTCGGACAAGACCGCCCTGTTAGAATTAGTAGATATTTCCAAGCCGGAGGCAATTATTGGCAAGAACACCGCTGACTGTATTAGATCCGGACTCTTTTATGGCACGATTGCCCAGATAGAGGGGATAGTTAGAAGACTGAAATCTGAGATAGGCGGAGAGCCAAAGGTAATAGTTACCGGCGGCTGGGCATCCTTGTTTGCTTCTGAATTAGAAGGAAACCCTGAGATTAACTCCTTCCTTACCCTGGAAGGCCTGAGAATCATTGGTGAGAGAGGGCAATGATCTATCCGTCAACAAGGGAATATATTCAAAGTGAGGC
This sequence comes from bacterium, assembly GCA_030019105.1. GTDB lineage: Bacteria > UBA9089 > JASEGY01 > JASEGY01 > JASEGY01 > JASEGY01. Next base: position 1,370 of record JASEGY010000476.1, read on the forward strand.
CATTGCCCGGGATTACGATTCCTACTATGCAGACCTCGAACTGTTTCAATTAGATACGGAAATATTAGACGACATAATCCGGGAACAGGGCAAGATATTAGATATTGGCTGCGGCACAGGCAGGCATACGATTCACTTTTCAAAGAAGGGCTTTGATGTGCTTGGCGTTGACCTCTCTGATCACATGTTAGAAATAGCTAAGAAGAAGATAGAGGAACAAGGCCTGAGGCCAAAGCTTGTCAAGGCTGATATGCACAACCTGTCCTGGATGAAGGAGAGATTTGATTACATTATTGTAATGTACAGCACCTTCGGATTGATAAAAGGAAGGGCGCTCAGGATCAAGCTGTTAAAGGACTTATTTAAACTGCTCAACCGGGATGGAGTATTAATCATTCATCTCTACAAACAGGTCTTTGGAGAAGCGCTAAAATTCCTCGATTATAAATGGTATCTGAGAAATATTAAGTGGCTGTCGTTCGATTTTGAGCCAGGAGACTTTTTAATAAAGGATTTCAGGGGAATTAAGAACTTTTATTACCACAGGTTTACTCTTTCAGAGGTGAAAGAATTATTCTCCCTGGCCCATCTTAGATTAAGGAAGATCATCTATATCCACAGAAATAACCAGCGGTTAGCCGCCAATCCCCTGGAAAGGTTTCTGGCATATTCGGTAATAGTCGTGGGAGAGAGGATTTCATTTCAAGATGAATTAGCAGCAAGGCTATAACCCGCGCGTTGAGCTTCTTCTCTTCTCCTGACTTCTTCGGGGTGGATGGGATTATCTGAGGGGCCAAAGACACCCACACGGTGGAGACATGAAGCCTGGGGTTTCAACCCTTGTCATTACCCACATTTTTCCTCCCGTAGGGAGAGGTGATAATAGCCCAGCGATTTATCGCTGGGGAACGATGCCAAAGAAGAGGCATAGTCCCGTAGGGACGGCTGAACCGAAGCCCTCGCCTTTTTTCAGTCGTCCCTACGGGACTTTGGTCGTTGATCGTCCCTCGATCCCAGCGATAAATCGCTGGGCTATTATCGGATGCTCCTACGGAACTGAAACCCCGCCACTTACCAGATGTGGGTAATGACAAGGGTTTCAACCCCAGGACCAATGTCGATAATGAGACAATGCGCCCTGAAGGGGCGCTGAACATACCCTGACTTCAACTTACCATAAGAAGGCAATCTCTGTCAAGAAGAAAAGAGGAGGAACCAGGTGTGAAGAGTCAAAATCTATAAAGAGAGTCCCCAGGCAGAACAAAGAGGGGAAGGAAGGGAAATATATCCTGAAAAGAAAAAAGGGCAGAGTATCCCCCTTGATGGTTTCCGCGACAAAGAGAGATATTGTGGAGGATACGCACCGAACTTTAAATACTTAAGATGTATCCCAGTAAAATCGTATTTGGGATCGGTTAGCCAACTCTTCCTCTAACTGATCGAAGTTAATTAGCGTATCCTCTTCAAAAGTTATGGTAACTCGGGACATTCTCTCAAATCAAGTTGGTA
>JASEGY010000477.1 GCA_030019105.1 bacterium
AGCCTGAACTCCAAAGGATAGCCAACCCCAAAATCTTTTTCTTAAACACTATATTCTGGTCCAGATGGACTTTGGAATAAAAGATACAGGGGCACCCGTATCAATAATTGCCTCATATGCCCTTGTCCAACCATCGCTGGTCTTAAACTTGATCTGGCCAATAATCCGAATTATCCAAACCTCGACCCCTTTTTCTAATAGATCTAAATCAAGGCTCTTTACGAATTGAAGATCAATCTTTGTAGACATAGGCACCTCTTTCGATAAAGAGCAGTGGGAAATCTCTCTTCCCTGTTTTCTTTTCCGCCTCTGTCTCTACCCTTTCCAGATTTTCACCCGCAGAAACTACTTTCTTATCTGCTACCGCCACCCATTGATTAGGAAATTTTTCAGATAACCCCTGATAGTTCTCATGCACCCATTTGTCATCATTCCAAAATTCCTCAGAAAGCAAATCTGTCGTTACTTTCATTAAACATCACCTCCAGTTTTTTCGGCAACCAGTCACCCGCCATATATTCTCTTATACGCGTTATAGCTCCGGACGACCTTCTCCACATACCGTTCTGTCTCAGAAAAGGTAATATTAACCATAAACTCGTCAATATCCTTAGATTGCGCCAGCCAACGACTGACATTTCCTGACCCGCCATTATAGGCCGCTAAGGCGTAGACTAAATTACCTTCATATTCCTTAAGCAAGTGGGCCAGATAAAAACAACCCATTTGAATATTTATCTCAGACTCGTAGAGGTTTTCAGTCCGAAAGGATTCAAAGCCAAGCTGTTTAGCAATCCACTGACCTGTGCGGGGGATGATCTGCATCAGTCCCTGGGCATTGGCCGAGGAGGTGCTGGCCGTGCCAAAGAGGCTTTCCTCCCGGATAACAGCATAAACAAGGAGGGGATCAAGGTCATATTTACGGGAGAATCCTTCCACCCACTTATCATAATATCTGGGATAAAGCAGGTATTCTAACTTCTCCGGCCGATAAGAAGATTCAGAGGCAATCGCTTCAATATTGGCAATAGCTCGATTATAAGCACCCTGTTGCTGATAGATAAGGGCAATGGGTAAGAGGAGAGAATCGGCCAATTGAGGAAGTTTTTTTCTTAGAACACGCAATTGTTCCAGGGCATCTTGATACCGCTCTATTTCCAGGAAGATAATAGCGCGCTTGAAATAGTCTAAATTCCGGCCTGGCTCTATTTTCACTTTAGGTAAAGCTAAGGCAATCTTTATCCCGGAATCAGGCATTTTAGGCTCAATTCTGGTGGATGCTGAATCTATCTCACTTTCCCGGACCAGGATTTTCTCCAGACGCAGCCTGGCCCTTTGAGCGTAGAAGCTGTCAGGCGAATGCTTAATAAGCGCCTGATAAGTCGAAATAGCCTCCTGGTAATTGCTTGATTTTTCCTGTCCCCTTCCCATCCAGAACTGAGCCCTGGGAACAAATTGGCTGTCAGGGTAATCCTTGACTAATTTGAGGCAGGTCTTGATCAGAGGAGTAAACTTGCCCTGCTTGAAATAGATTTTGGCCAAATTGTTCAGGGCGCGGGTGGCCATATCCCCTTTGGGGGCTTTCTGGTAAGCCTCTATAGCGCCTGAGATGTCAGCTAATTCTTCATAGCATATCCCCATCCGATAATAAGCATCATCCGCCAATTCACTTCCTGGAAACCTCGTCCCAAAGCGTCCGTATTTTTCGATGGCCATGTGGTAGTGGCCCATCCGTTCATAGTCACGGGCAGCATTAAAGTAGGCCTCTTTCAGCTTCGGTCCCTGCGGATACTTAGTGACCAATTCGTGATACTCAGAGACAGCCAGGGCATACTTCTTTGTTTCTGAATAAGACCGGCCCAGGTAATACCTGGCCTGTGGGGAAAGATTCTGGCCGTGTGGATAATCTCTAATAAAGCGTCTCAGGTATTCGATCGCCTTTTGATAATCACGGTGCTCAAAATAAGCCAGGGCAACGGCATATCTATCTTCATCTCTTATCTGAACCCCGCCCTGTCTTAGCCCCTCTATTCGTTTCGCCGCTTCAAGGCCAAAATAGCTTCCCGATCCTATCTGGCAATAGTTTTCAAGGGCATCTTGAGGTGCGTTTAGTCTCTCATAATTCCGGCCGATCAAGTAGTAAATTTCATCTCTGCTCCGCTCAGCCGGGACATCTTTCAGGACAAGTTTATACTGGTCAATGGCCTCTTTTAGCCGGCCTGAATCACTTAAATTTTTAGCAATTTCAAATCCGGCTGAAGCTGCCCTGAGACTGTCAGGATACTCCGTGATAAGTCCCTTGTATTCCTGAACAGCCTGTTTGTAATCTCCAGCCAGGGCATAACATTCGGCCAGATAGTACCGGGCATAGTCTGCCAGTAAGGGATCACCTCCAATAACCCCTTCATATTCCTTAATTGCCTTTGAATATATCTTTAAATCCTGGTAATGGTGACCCATAAGATAATGGATAGCGCCGCTTCGAGGGACAGCAGCGGCAGAGGCAGGGACAGTGATACTGACCAAGGTTAAAATAAGTGCTAAACAGAGTTTCGAATTTAGGCCGGTCTGATAATAATCCATAGAAATACTCTCCACGTAAGCGTTCAGGTGTCAGGTGTCAATTTGGAAATTAGAAATTGGAAATTAGAAATTGGTGAAAAAGATGAAGCGAGTCTATCCGAAGAGTTATACTCAACGCGGGCATAATCTGCGATTTTGTATCTTCTCAATAACTCAGGGCAATTTGGTTGTAAGTTGTAAGTTGTAAGTTGTAAGTTACTTCTACAACCTACAACTTACAACTTACAACCTATTGCACCGTCAAGCATTAAGTTTCGGATAACAAATGCCGATACCTTTTGTAAAGAA
>JASEGY010000478.1 GCA_030019105.1 bacterium
TCTCAATTCTCAACTCTCAATTCTCAACTCTCAATTCTCAACTCTCAATTCTCAATTCTCAACTCTCAACTCTCAACTCTCAATTCTCAATTCTCAACTCTCAATTCTCAACTCTCAATTCTCAACTCTCAATTCTCAACTCTTTCTTCACCTATTGCCTCTCTAAGGCCTTCAGCCAACTGATCAAGTTGACTTTCAATCCGGGCATCAATAATCCCAAAGTTAGTTTCAATCTTGCAGCCACCAGAAGTGATGGTCGGATCTACTTTAACCTTTATTCCTTCTATTCCGGAGAGACCCGCGATAAACTCCTCTTTCCTTGACTCAGCCAGGGAAAGGTTAGCCGGATTTACTTTCACCGTAATCTCTCCCTCTCCTGTTATTCGTTTTACCGCTGCCGAAACATTCCCTAAAACAACTTCTTTATTCTGAGTTAAATCAGTCTTAATCACCTTTTCAGAGAGTAAAATAACCAATTCAATGATTTCAGCTTCCGCCCCTTTAATGATTTCATCTCGCTTGTGTTGTGCCTCAAGAAGGACTTTCTCGGCCTGGTTAATCAAGGCCATAGCCTTTTTATTAGCCTCCTTAAATCCAGCCTCTTCTCCAGCTTGTGCCCCTTGTACCCGGGCCTTTTCTAAAACAGCTTCTTTCTCTTTAGCAGCGCTTTTGATTATCTCATCAGCCTTAGCTTTGGCCTCTGTTACTATCTGATCCGCCCGGCACTGAGCTTCTTGAATCATCTGCACTGAGATTTCATCAAATTCGCCCTTCTTCTGAGCAATTTTAGTACTAATGGCCTTTAATTTATCCTCCGATTCTTTAATCCGGTGCTGAAGGCTCTCCAGGACAGTCCTGCCGGCTAATTGAGTAGGCTGACCATTGATAATTAACCGGGGCCCAGCCGGAAGGGAGCGATAAACATTTTTGACCACCTTATTCTCCTTTGGAACTACTACGCAGGCATCCGGTAATCGGGTGGTGTCCTGGATTAACCGCAAAGGACACAAGGAACTCAAAGGACTCAAAGGACATAAAAGGCTCAAGGGACATAAAAGACTCAAAGGACATAAAAGACTCAAAGGACATAAAGGACTCAAAGATTTGGCAAGAAAATCTTTAACCAGTTATTTTCTTTGTACTCTTTGTGTACTTTGTGGTTCAATCAGGACAGCACCCTCTCCTTTTATCATTCTCCCGCCCGGGGGATAATGATATCACCTGACTCCTCCAACTGTCTAATCACAGCAATTATTTTCTGTTGGGCCTCTTCAATATCTTTCGGCCTGACCGCCCCCAGGAAGCTAAGCTCATCTCTAACCATCTGGGCCGCTCTTTGGGCCATATTTTTAAAAACCTTTTCCTGAACCTCTTCCGTAGCCCCTTTAAGGGCAGTAGGCAAATTAGCTTGATCAACATCCCGCAAAACTGTCTGCACTGAACGATCGTCCAGCAGAAGAAGATCCTCGAAGAGGAATATCTTCTTTCTAACCTGTTCCGCTAATTCCGGGTCGGTTTCTTCTAATTTACTCAATATCTCTTTTTCCAGCTCTTTACTCAGCTTCAACATATCAACAAGGCTATCAACACCACCCATAGGTCCTACTATGGCTGCTACTCCCTCCGCCGCTCCGCCCATCTTCTTTTCCAGTATCCTGGCTACTCCCTGAAGGGCCTTAGGAGAAACAGGGCTCATAAGCGCAATCCGTTTACTTACATCACCCTGGATATCTTCTGAAAGTTTCCTCATAACTTCAGTTGCTTTTTTAGTAGGCAAATTGCTTAAGACAAGGGCGATGGTTTGAGGATGCTCCCTTTGGATGGCAGTTAAAAGCTGCATCGAATCCACTGTCTTCAAGAATTCAAGGGGGTTGCTCCTCTGAAGAGCAGCAATAGAATCACTCAAGTTAGCCATAATCTCTTCAGCCCGCTCAGGACCGTAGGCGTTAGATAAAAGGTGTTTAGCATAATCAGCCCCACCCATACGAACAAACTGCTGGGCCATGATCTTTTCCTGGAACTCTTTTAAAACCGACTCTGTTTCCTGCTGGCCGACCTTCGGAATCCTGGCGATCTGCATAACAAGCTTTTCTACATCCTTTGTTCCCATAAGTTTCAAGACATCTGAAGAAACCTCATCGCCTATGATAAGCATAAGCATGGCTGCTTTCTGTGGGCCGGTAAGTTTAATTTCTGCGGCTTCAGCTTTAGCTTTAGCCATAAAACGCCTCCTCTTCTCATTAAGGACGTAAAGGACGCAAAAGACGCAAAGGAGATAAAGATTATTTAATCTCTACGAATTCTGCGTAATCTCTGCCTTAAAAAAGTTGATTGCACATCTCGAAATCTTCTATTCCGCAATCTGCCATCCGCATTCCGCAATGAACCTTATTCTCTCTTCCCCTGACCATCATAGAAATATGGCGTAAGGTCCATATCCTTTAAGAAATGGTAAGAACTCTCTTGCATAAGCCGTGAAGCAGCCGTAAGCCTGGAAATAGTCCTGGCTGCCCTATCTGCTCCAAAGGTATGAGCGAGTGCCTCATAGGCATATTCCACCCCACCATTAGAGATGAATTCCTGGCCTATCATATCTTCTTGAAATTCAGTCAAAACCCCTACCCTTTCCTCTTCATTTACATCAGGTAAATGCGTAAGCTCCAAAGTTAATCTCTCTATCTCTTCCTCTTCTAAATAACTGAAAACCTTCTCAACAATCTCTTCTCCCAGCGTGCGTATCAACAAGGCTGCCTTTTGGGGGCCGGATAATTCGATCATTTTACATCTCCTTTTCGTAACTATTACTCAGGTTCATATAGTGCTTAAGAAAAAGATTCTGGGGTTGGTTGAAGATTGGAGTTTAGGCTT
>JASEGY010000479.1 GCA_030019105.1 bacterium
ATCCATAGGCGGTTAAAAATTAGAATTTTTCTGAAAAGGGGTGTCGAAATCCACGATGTATTGCTCGCACCTCTTGAATTTCCCGATATATATCTTCCTCTGTAATATTGTCTAATTTATCTCCTACTTTAGAAAGGAAAGCCTGAAACCGTTTCCTCCAGTCTTCTTTTCCTTTCAAGTATTCAGCATAGCTGATAAGTTCTATCACTTTATTCATCGGCAAATTCTTCACAGTAGACACCAATTTATCTTCAAATACGTTATGCATCTGCATATTTAGCCACCTCCATAAGACATTAGGATTACCTGGGATGGTTCACCTTACTGTGAAAGCTTGCGGCTAAAAATTATCATTAACTTTCCGGAGTTAATCCTTTAGGATTTCATTAGTTATGAAAGGCTAAAGCCTAAACTCCAGAAAGAACGCAAGGTTTCACAAGAAAATGGACGATTTTTGAACCGTCCCGATTACCTCCATAACAGTGTCATAAAACAGTGCTCCTGTGCCTATGGGCATAACAACCGACATTGACCGCCACAGGCATGCCGGCGATATGGCAGGGAGCAGTCTCAATATTTACTGACAGAGCCGTGGTCTTGCCCCCCAGCCCACCGGGGCCGATATTTAATCCGTTGATGTCTTCAAGCAACTCTCGTTCCAGGGTAGCTATTGTTTCATCCTCAGCTTCCTGCCCCACTTTTCTTAACAGGCTCATCTTAGCTAACAAGGCCGCCTGTTCAAATGTCCCGCCCAGGCCCACGCCAATTATTAAAGGCGGACAACAGTAAGGGGCTACTTCTCTGACATGCTCAACAATAAATCTTTTTACTCCCGGCCATCCATCAGCGGGTTTGAGCATCTTCAAGGCGCTCATATTTTCACTACCGCTGCCCTTGGCCATAAGCGTAATCTTCAGTCTATTCCCCGGAACGATCCTGGAATGGATTACGGCCGGGGTATTGTCACCGGTATTAATCCGCCTGATGGGATCATTTACTACTGACGCCCGAAGATAGCCGTCTTTATAACCTCGCCGCACTCCCTCATTTATTACCTCTTCCAGACTACCGCCCGTAAATGTAATCTCCTGTCCTATCTCCAGAAATATCACTACGATACCTGTATCCTGACAAATGGGGAGAGATTTTTCCTTGGCCACGGCGGCGTTTTGGATTAGACAGTCCAGCACTTCCCTGGCCCGCGGTAAATCCTCAGATTCTCCGGCTCTCTTGAGGGCCTCAATTATATCTTCCCCTAACTCGTAGTTTGCTTTCAGGCACAAATCCCGGACTGTCTCTGTAACCCGGGATAGCTCTATTACTCGCGACATTCGAATGGTCTCCCGTTGGCAAGCGTGTAAATGTCTTCTTCAGGCTCCTTCAAAAAATCAAAGGCCGGGTTAGCGGCTGCCGCCCGAAACCACTCCATCTCGTCTAAGTGCCTAAAGTGAGTTGGCTTCTTTTTAACTTTAGGCACTTTAGCGTACTTTCGGGATGGTTCACCTTACTGTGAAAGCTTGCGGCTGAGTAAAATATCGAATATCGAACAAGGAATAATGAATGTCGAAGGAAAAAGGGGAACAAGACTTCATAATTCTAAATTCTTTATTCGATATTCGATATTCAATCCACAAGTTTTCACAGTAAAATTGTAGATTATGAACCGTCCCGTACTTTCTAACTTTAGGCACTTGCGGATTACTCCATAATATAGTGTTTAAGAAAAAGATTTTGGGGTTGGTTATCCTTTGGAGTTTAGGCTTTAGCCTTTCATAACTAATGAAATCCTAAAGGATTAACTCCGAAATCTACATAGCCTGTCTTGAATTCGCTTACCCCAAAATATTTATCTTAAGAGCTATAGCTTCCTTCAAAATAGTCGCTGAGTGAAGGAATTTTGTCTTTTCCTCATCTGAGAGGGGTATCTTAATGTATTTAATTATCCCGCTTTTTCCAATAATGGTCGGCACACTAAGGCAAATCTCACCTATCCCATAATAGTCAGTTACTAAGGATGAAACCGGCATAACCTTCTGCTGATCAAAGACTACCGCTTCGACGACCGCTGCGGCAGCCATGGCCACTGCCCAGGCTGTGCCTCCCTTTCTCTTGATCACTTCTGCTCCACCGATCCTGGTTTGTTCAAATATATCATCCAAGACTTCCTGGGGGTGACCAAAATGGGAGATAGGTATTCCATCAACTGCCGCCAGGCTCCAGACCGGAACCATACTATCCCCGTGTTCACCAATAATCAGAGCATCTATCTGAGCCGGATTAACTCCAAGATATTCCCCCAAAAGGGATCTGAACCTGAGCGTATCAAGATTTGTCCCCAAGCCGAAGACCCTGGCCGGAGATAGATTTGATTCCTTCAGGGCAATATACGTCATTACATCGACGGGGTTGGAGACAACAAAAAGAAGAGGGTTGGAGTTGTACTGCATGACTTTTTCCGTCATTTCCCACATTACCCCGACATTTTTTTTGAGGAGGTCGAGCCGGCTGTCACCAGGTTTTCTTGGTATCCCAGCGGTGAAAATTACCATTTCAGAAGAATCTGTCGCCGCATAGTCGCCGGAAGCAACCTTTGTCTTTCCCCCTCCGGCCGCCAGGGCATGCCGAATATCCAGGGCCTCTCCGTCTGCCCTGTCCCGGTCTATATCTACGACAACCAATTCCCCGGCTAACCCTTCAACAAAGAGGGTGTAGGCAAGCGTGGACCCCACCCGGCCGGCGCCAATAATACTAATTTTCATCTAAAAGTCCCCTCTAAGCGTTCAGCCACTAAGAGCCTATCCTAAAACCTATAGACTTCATGAAAAAGATTTTGGGGTTGGTTATCCTTTGGAGTTTAGG
>JASEGY010000047.1 GCA_030019105.1 bacterium
AGCTCATGTAAAGTAATTTTACATTTTTTGCAACACGGTTTCACTGAATGCTTACCCTTTAGCTTCCGGGCGAAACCGATAAGATTCTTTGTGCTATCCAGTTACTACGGACTGATAAGTGAACACTATCTATTAATCGTTATCGGCTGAAAGGATAAAGGACTTTAGGGAATTTTCTTGACTTAATGCGGCCACTGATTTATACTGGGTAAGTGATCAGGTGTCAGGTGTCAGGTGTCAGGTGTCAGGTGTCAGGTGTCAGGTGTCAGGTGTCAGGGAACAGGTGTTAGGAGTCAGGTATCAGGTATCAGGTGACAGAGGATAGGAATCACATCCTTCTTCTGCCTCCTGACTTCTGACTCCTGATTCCTGACTTCTGACTTCTGACTCCTGACTTCTGACTTCTGACTCCTGATTCCTGACTCCTGACTCCTGACTCCTGACTCCTGACACCTGAATGCTTACTATGAGCTTAGTTCACTTATTACCCCTGCTGAAAAAATCCGCTGACTTTAAGACCCTGATGGCCGACCTCGCCTCCAATACCCCGGTAGGACTAACAGGCTTATCCGGCTCAGGCAAAGCCTTTCTGGCTGCCGGATTAGGATCTGATCGGACATGTCTTTTTATTGTACCTACTTCAGCAGAGGCCGAGGCATTAGCAGATGACATCTCCGCCTTTAATCCCAGCACCTTTCTCTATCCTGACTGGGAAATTCTGCCTTATGAATCAGCCTCGCCCCATTTGGACCTGGTTGCGGAACGGATGACGGCCTTAACCGCCCTGCTTGAGGAAAGAAAGGGGATCGTAGTCACCCATCCCCGGGCCTTGATGCAAAAGACTATCCCTGCCGACTTCTTAATGGAAGCCACTATCCATCTATCCAAAGGACAGGAGGTAGATCGTGAAAATTTAATCAGAGGGTTGGTTGAAGCCGGCTATACCCGCCAGGACATGGTGGAACAAAGGGGAGACATGAGTGTCCGTGGCGGAATTATTGATATCTTTCCCCCTCAATATCTCCAGACCCAAAACCAGGACCTTCCGGTCAGAATAGACTTCTTTGGCGACTGTATCGAAGAGATCCGAGGCTTTGATCCTCAAACCCAGAGGTCTACCGCTCACCTTAAGGAGATAACTATCCTGCCGGTAAGAGAGGCGATCCTGTCTGAGCCCATCCTGGAACAGGCGGAAAAAATCGGCTTAATGCCCCCTTTTACCGGGATCGAACAATATCTTCCCCTTCTTTATCCTGAATCCTCCACCATCCTGGACTACCTTCCCCAAAAAGGTCTCCTTATCTTAGATGAACCATCGGCCTTCAAGGAAGAGGTGAAGAAGATAGAGGATGAAGTGAGGGCGCGCTATTCTCAGGCGCAAACCGATAACCAGTCCGAGATTGATAATCCGCAATCCGCAATCCGCAATCCGGAGCCGGCCCGGATGATCAGCCATCTCCCGGACATCCTGGAAAAGGCCGCCCAATACCCCTCTATTCATTTTTCTATCTTAGGTGATGATTTAAATGAAAGGAAGAGGTTAGACTGGAAAGTTCAACCCATTACGACTAAACCGGGCGGAGCCAAGCAGGCCTTTGAAGAAGTGAGGGCCTGGTGTAGTCAGGGCTACCAGGTAATAGTCGTAGTCGGCTTTGAAGGTCAGGGCGAAAGATTACGAGAAATTCTGGAAGAGATGGAATTGCCCCGAGTGCCTATTGCCACGGCCCGGTTAAGGGTCGGCTTCCTTTTCCCTGAAATCAAGGTAGCCCTTATCACCGAACACGAAATATTCGGCTATCCTCAGGCCAGACGAAAGAGACGATTCATCTCTGAAGAAAGCGCGCCCTTAGAAAGCATAAGCGAGTTAACTCAAGGAAATTACTGCGTCCATGTCAATTACGGTATCGGCAGATATTTAGGAATAGACAACCTGGTGGCCGCCGGATATAAAAGGGATTTTCTGACCATCGAATATGCGGAAGGAGATAAGCTCTATGTCCCTTTTGACCAGTTAAATCTGGTTCAAAAATACATTGGCAGTGAAGAGAATCCACCCCCTATTTACCGGATGGGCGGCCGGGCCTGGGATCAGGTTAAGCTCAAGGTAAAGCGGTCTATCCAGAATATGGCCAAAGAACTGCTGGAGCTTTATGCTGCCCGGTCAGGCCTGCCGGGTTATAATTTCAGCCAGGATACCCCCTGGCAGCGGGAATTTGAAGCCGGCTTTATCTATGAAGAAACCCCGGATCAACTTAAGGTCATCGAAGAAGTCAAGCGGGATATGGAGAAAGGCCGTCCCATGGACAGGCTTGTCTGTGGAGATGTAGGTTATGGGAAGACAGAGGTGGCCATCAGGGCGGCCTTTAAAACGGTTATGGAAAGCAAACAGGTGGCGGTGCTGGTTCCCACGACCATTCTGGCCGAGCAGCATTTTGCCACCTTCAAAGAAAGATTCAAGAACTATCCGGTAAGTGTCGATGTCCTCTCCCGGTTTAAAACCAAACGGGAACAAACGGAAATTGTTGCCAAACTGAGCCGGGGGGAATTGGACGTGGTTATCGGCACGCACCGCCTTCTTCAAAAAGATATTGAATTTCGAGAGATCGGTCTGATCATTGTGGATGAAGAGCAACGGTTCGGAGTGCGTCACAAGGAAAGACTAAAGGCATTAAGACGAACAGTTGACTGCCTGACGCTTACGGCCACCCCCATCCCCCGCACTCTGTATATGTCCCTTATGGGAACCAGGGATATAAGTATCATTAACACCCCGCCGCTCAATCGACTTCCGATTAAAACCCACGTGGGGGCCTTTAAGCCTGAGCTGGTTCGTGAAGCTATCCTCAGGGAGATGGATAGAGGGGGACAGATATATTTCGTCCATAACCGGGTGGAGACCATTGATGCCTTTGCAAATCATCTGGCGGATATTGTCCCGGAGACAAGGATGGCTATTGCTCACGGCCAGATGCGTGAGCGGGAATTAGAGCGGGTGATGTTGGATTTTCTTGACCACAAATTCGATCTGCTCCTTTCCACGACGATCATTGAATCCGGCCTGGATATCTCCTCGGTAAACACCATTATTATCCACCAGGCCCACCGATTTGGCCTGGCTCAGCTCTATCAACTCCGAGGCCGGGTTGGCCGGGCCAAACACCAGGCTTACGCCTATCTTTTCTATCCCTCGAAACTCACCCTTTCAGGTGTAGCCAGGAAACGATTGGCCATAATAAAAGACTTCACTGATCTGGGCTCCGGCCTCAGGATCGCCATGCAGGATTTGGAAATCAGGGGATCAGGGAATATTTTAGGTCCTCAACAGCATGGGGAGATGATGACCGTGGGGTTTGATCTTTACTGTCAAATGCTTAAACAGACCATCGCGGAACTAAAAGGTGAGCCGGTAGAGGAGGAATTGCCCCTCCCCACGGTAGACCTGCCTGGTGACGCCTATATCCCGGACGACTATATCCCTGACCCCAAACAACGGTTCTCTATCTACAAACGTATCGCCCGGGCAAAAACCAGGGATGATTTGAAAGGAACAAAAGAGGAGCTTACTGACCGGTTCGGCCGCATACCAGAGGTAGCAAACAGGCTGCTGGAGGTTATGCATCTCAGGATCTCAGCCAAAGAAGCCGGGGTATTAAAAGTAGGCAAAGGAGATGGCGTCATCAATATCCGGTTTACCAACCCTAAACAGGTCGCCCCTAAGATACTGGAAGTCCTAAAAGTATATCCCCGGTCTCTCAGGCTCAATCCGGAGCAGCCTGATACGGTGACTATTACTGACCGCGATGGGATAGCCGTGCTGAAGAAGGTGCTTCAGTTGATGACTAAATAGGCATTGTCCATCGTTTTGGCCAGTTAGAGTTTACTCTTGTTCCCACGCTCTGCGTGGGAAGGCGTGGTAAAAGAATCCAAAGTAAAAGAATACACACGCCGTAAGACGCATTCTCGCTGGAAAAGCTCTATTGACTGTTTATTAAGGCTAAAGAGCGGAACATTATTTAAGGCTTGGGGTGATCTATGCTGACATGCCTCGGTAAGCTGTTTTATTATAGGTACAAAGTTCGATTCAGTAACATCTTTCAATTTTTCTACACACCGTTGGGCTTTCTCCCACTGCTTCGAGTATCCATAGGCTACTCCCAGATTAATGTAGGCAGGAATGAACGCCGGGTTTAACTCTACTGCTTTTTCTAGAAAGGGAACAAATATCTTCTCCATCCTTACCCGAGCCCGCAGGAGGCGAGTGCCAAAATCAAATGTGGCGGTAAAGAGAGCGCCTTTTTGATCGCGACAAGTAGAAAGCGACGGATAAAGCTCGACAAGGTTAATGTTTCCTCCTTTGCGTGCCAGGGCATTTTCGATTGTCTGACGAGCAGCGATATTAACCTGCCTCCTCATGGTGTTCTGCATACTTTTTTCATGGAGGCGATAATAGTAAAGCGCCTCTGGAACATAGACAAAGTCAAAGTGCTCTGCCATACGAATCCAGTAATCCCAGTCTTCAGCCCCCTCGAGTTCAGTGTCATATAAACCTATCTTTTCCATGCAAGCCCGCCGATACAGGAAGGCGGCATTGCCATCGTTTCGGATAAGCAGAGAACGGTAGCCATAATCAGGCACCGAGACCCGCCTGATAAGGTGATCATTCTCGTCGATAAGGAAAAAATCTGCATAGGCCAGACCGGCCTCCGGATGTGTTGCCAGTGCCCCGACCAGCGCCTCAAGAAAATAAGGGGCGCAGTAGTTGTCAGAAGAAACCCAGGTCAGAAGCTCACCTCGCGCAGCACGAAAGCCGGTGTTCAATGCCGCAGGAAGCCGTTGATTGGTCTGATGAATAACCCTTATCCTTGAGTCGGCCAAAGTTTTCAAATAATCGTCCGTGCCATCTGTGGAACCATCATTTACAATAATTAATTCAAAGTCTTTAAAGCTTTGTTCAAGCACACTCCTGACCGCCTTTTGCAGCATAGTGATCTGGTTGTACGTCGGTAGAACAATGCTTACCAGAGGCACTGGAATATTTGGGGAAATCATCTGAGGAACTTGTTTTGTCTCCAAAATACGCGTAGCTCTTTCAACAAGCCTGCGATTGTGTTGAACGAAAAGCTGTTCTTCTTTATTGTCATACATCTCAGCTAATGAAAGCACCGTTAGGACATCTGTTGGATATTGTTTCAGCAGATTGACAAGTATCTGAATACTTCCTCTTACCTCTCCACGATTAAACAGTTCCCTGGCTGTTGAACGCTTTCTAATCTTATCTGGTTGGCTCCAAGCAGACATCTCTCTACCTGGTAGGTTTTGACTATTTTGAATGTGCTCTAAAGGTATTGCTGATTTCTGTAAAATGAAAAGATGGCGAAAGGCAAATTTGCTCAGGAGGGGTGAGGATGAGATAAGTTCATCCAGCATCACATTTCCGACTTGTTCTGCCAGTAAGTTACGCAACAAAGGATTCAATAACTGAGCAGTCAAAGGTGTTCCTCCTCCATACATGGGAAAGAGTTGAAAGGCACGATGTTCTAATATCTTGAACCTCATTTTGTGAAATATTTTTTTCAGCCACCCCAGTCTTAGATGATAGCTACACACCCCAGTTGACACCCGACTTGCTTCTATTGTATTCAGACTTCGGATATTGCCAAATTCCAACAGAGCAACACCACCATCTTTAAGAACACGCCGAAATTCAGCCATCACAGATTCAATATCAGGGATGTGATAAAGTGTAGCTACCGAGAATATAAAATCAAAGGCACTATCTTGCGTAGGAATAGATCTAGCATCAGCGCAACACAGATACAGGTTTTGTTCCTTCCCACCTCTTTTTCTCCACTCTTGTTGTAATTCCCTTAATAGATTTTTGCTAAAATCCAGCCCGACAACTTCATAACCTTCTTCAAGTAATGGAATCAACAGGGCACCATTGCCACATCCCACGTCAAGAATACGTTTCCCTTGTCCCCATTGACGAATTAGATCCATACGCAAGTGGTATAAATTCCCAAAGTAGTCACCTCTCTCCCGAGGCTTCAGGTTTGCAGAACTATATTTTGTCTCATAGACTTCTCGATTATGTGATTTTCCTCTTAAGGATTTCTTGCTTATTGGCTTATAATTTCTTACCGATTTTATGATATGTTCGATCTCTTCCGGACGTAAGTTAGGGCGACAAGGCAATGTAATTGCCTCAATCCAATCTCGATTAGCTCGAAAACACCTGTAACGTTCATTAATTAACTCGTTGGGAAATCTCACATGCAATGGGATATATGTCTCTTCAACTGCTATTTGATTATACCACATATACCGCATAAAGTTTATAATCTCAGGTGTCCGTTTGGGATCAAAAGATTGTTCTCCCCCCTGGTCAATAAAGACTACAAACTTACTAAAAACATGATTGCTTGGTTCGGGAACTCGCAACCACTCTATTCCCTGCAACTCTTCAAGGTAACGCAGGCCATGCTGTCGACGACTATCGTTAATCCTTGCTATTTTATTTAACTGTGACGCCATCAAAAAGATTTGCCAATCAGGCAATTGAATGGATAAATGCTCCTTCAGTTTTGTAAGATTATGCTTTTTAGAGTAAAGGACACCACCGCCACCTGCATACATCTGTTTTCCTTTGCCAAAACTGAAAATAGAAAAATCCGATCCCTCGCGAAAACCACTAATGCCATCGTAACATTGGGCCGAATCGTCAATAATGATTTGTCGTGGATTGTGCCGTAGCGGCACATCCATACGTTTACCACTTAAACTTGCGAATGAAAGAATATCTGCTTTGCGACTCTCGGTGTCAGGCTTACAGTTCCATGTTTTGTCCACATCCATCAAAATTACTTTCCCCAAATGTTTGACAGCTCTGTAAACACTACCGCAAATTACACTTGGTATAGCAATAGTTGGATATGAAAATCCGTGCTCTTCTTTTATGAATACAACGATGGACCGGATTGCCTGTTCACCTGACTCAGTTAATATAAAATCTCCATTGGGAAATTTTTTCGATATCGAATCCCTCAAGGAGTCGACTGATATGTCAAGGGATGTTGGAAGACACTGGGTTTTTAACACCTGCGCTTCGGTCTCGTCAAAATATGGAAGGATAAATGGTATCATTAGTTATAGCCTCTCCTGGACAAGATAAATTGAACCAGCCTGTTAACCAATATGTTCATTCCCAAATTTACCTTTAGTCCGCCGAATGGCGGACAGTGGTTTGAAACCACCTGCTTTCAGCAGCCAGGCCTTTCAGCCGCCGAAGGCGGAAGGGGCTTTAGCCCCTAAACCTACCTGCTTTCAGCAGGTGGTTGTTTAGTATTCAACCAACCAGCATTCCCTTATAAAAAGGATGCAACTCTCCCCCAAATCCGCGTTTGTATGTCGTCAATCCAGCAAGTTTACTGCCTTTTTCGGTATTTGGGAAAACCTCACCGATCTCGTGCCATTTAACTCCTGCTTTATGAGCCCATTGTATTGCTTCCCACTGCAACAATTTTCCGGCTTCTATCTTTAACCCCTCTTCAGAATAAGCTCCTGTCCAATACAGAGTTGTATCCTTAAAATGGGCAATATTTGTTGCTCCTACACATCGTCCTTCATATCTGGCAAGAAATATCATTGCTAGGCCAGTAGTCCCAAAATATTCCCATATTTTTTCAAAGTAAGCAAAAACATGCGGTCGCACCCCTGTGCGTATATAGTTCTCACAGTGCAGCTTATAGTAATCATTGATGTCATTAACTCCAGCAGCTTGATATATTTCAATACCTGCTTTCATTGCCTTATTAATGGCGCTTCGATGGCCTTTCCTAATTTTATGGAATATATCATCCAAATTTCCTTCTAAAGAAATAACCATCGTTTGAGTAGACGAATCCTGAAATCCAAAACGCACCAACGGATGTTTCCCGGATTGCCAGGTTTGAAGGCTGTTCCTTGACAGCGGGGGCACAAATATACCTATAGCTTTGGCTACCCTGTTGTTTAACTTTTCTCTCAGGTAGCTATAAATGTAATTGAGTATTCGTTCTCGTTGTTCCGATTCTAAATTAGGTGTCAGGGCAGGTCCTGCCGGTCCTAAAATTGTTGAATTAAGCAATGCTGGATTCCCTAAATGTCTCTGAAGTGGACATATCGCCACAATCTTATCACGGTCTTTGACCAGAAAATTGTGAGATTCCACATGCCAGGCTTCCTCTAACAGAAGCTGTTCATCGTATAGGTGGTAAAGCCATGCATCTGGAGAATTCCGGGCTACATTATCCCATTCCTTACACATGTCAGGTTGAAGAGGAATGATTTTCAAATCAGAATTGTAACGCCCTTTGTGATTAGACACTGTCGGCACCGGCGATATTATTTTATTATCTTCCCCTGTCACGAACTCTTTATACAGATATACCTCTCGCTGACTTACCTTTTCTTTGGAAAATGGCCTTGCTGCGAATCGAGCATTCGCCTGTATTACAGCACGCAGATCAGAACTTGTACATGCATTTTGAATGTTCTCAGCTATTGCTATAGGGTTTTCAAACTCGCTAACCAGTATACCGCTAATCCCGTTGCGAATGTATTCATTCATAGGAGAAATATCAGAAGTCACCACCACGCATTCACAGGCGAGGGCTTCAATAAACACAATGCCGAAACCTTCCCACCGGCTGGGAGTACACATACAATCACAAAATGAATAATACTGTGCCAATTCCTCATTCGGTACGCTATCGACAAAATAACATTGCTTTATAACGCCTTGTTCAACAGCCAAATTTTTGTACGGAGCCGAGTCTCCTTTACCAACAAATATAGCTACATAGTCTTTACCAAGGGAAGCTAAGGTTTTGATCAAAGTATCCAAATTCTTTTGTTCGCTCCTTCGCCCAACATGGAGTATTCGATATTGACCCGGATAACGATTTTTGAATTGTTCTCTGAGGCGAGCATCTGTTATAGGGCGGAAGACTTCCGTATCTACGCGGTTGGCAAATCGCCTAATCTTAGCTTGAGGGACACCTCTTTCTATGAGAAAATCTTCTACCGCCCGACTTATCGCTAAAAAACAATCTGCCCGTGGGATTTCCCTGGGCACCCGATTAGGATTAACGTCGTGAACGGATATTATAATTGGAATCCCCTCTGCCTTATTGCTATAAGCAAACTGACCAGCCTTTAAATCATACGCACGAATCACATCTATTTCCAGTTCTTTTAAACGCTTGCCGAAAAGGGAATCTGGAGTTGGGATCACCTTCATACCATAAAGACTTATTTCCTTCGTCTCCTGTGGAGATAAACAGTAGACTTTGTCAAAAAAATGTTTAGGGTTAAAGTAATCTGTTAAATCAGGATAGCCTGCATCTACATACGCTTGTAATGGGTCATTTGGGACTACAGCAAGGTGTCGGGGCTTACGGGTGTAACCAACGGTCAGTAATAAATACCCCTGGTTGAGCTCCTCCAATTCATAAGTATCTATCGACCGATACCATTTTAGGAATAAATCTCTCAAGGTATTTTCACTTATAAGGAACTGCAGAGCATGTTCAGGTGCAATAGAGACTTCAGAAATATTCAGGAGACCTGCTCTTTCAAAATACGGACGCAACGTGAGCTTTGGCGTTTCTTTTCCCCATCTCCAGCTTCCAGTCTTTTCTTGATACCATTTGCCAAGTCGATAGGGAATACTGAAAGCGTTTGGCACCAAAGAGATCACCTTGCCATGACTAACCCTTGCTGATTCCCGAATGATACTAACAATTTGACCATCATCAAAGTGTTCAAGCAGTCCACTGCTCCAGACACAATCAAACATATTGTCAGGAAAAGGCAGTTTTTGAAGGACGTCTCCTCTTTGAAACTCACCAGATATTTCCAAAAACTGAAAAATTTCCTGACTGAATTCAAGAGATTTCGGGCTAAAGTCGAGCAAGGTAACTTGTCGTCCCTGCAAGGCAAGAGCCGCTGAAAGCTCTCCTGTTCCACTACCAAGTTCCAATACACGTTGACCAGGCGCAGTGTTTTCTATGATTGCTTTCAACCATGGCATAGTGTGACCAGACTTAATGCGGTTGGCTATTGACTTAGCAGAGCTTTCTCCAACTATAGCTTGATGCCATGAATCCGGATCCAGATGTTGATTTATTCTTCGTTTTGAATGAGAACTATCCGGGTAGGCAAGAAAAAAGGCATCCAGATAAAACTTGACCGCCCAACTAATCTCAGCATTCGGGAAATAATTTGCTTCTACCCCATAACTGCCGAAAAACCCGCCGGAAGGATTTTGTAAGGGCTCCATAAAAGAGAGGGTCAGGTCGGCTCGTTCATTTTCCCCCAATTTGTACCAAACAATGGCCGCCTGGGCCTGGCCCGGCGAACAGACCCAGGCCACGTCCGAGTAAGCAGGAATGCCTCCGTTGTCCCATTGAAAAGGGGCCAGGCTTTGCATCCCCTTACGAGCCACATCATGTACCCCAAGATCACAAAGGGCTTCCTGGATATACAAGAATAGGTGCGTTAGCATATTGGGACGTTGAAAATTGGTCAGCTCTACGTTTTTGAGATAGTAATCCAGGCTCTTTTTAGCAAACTCAACATAACGAGGCTCATTCAATTTCTCACCGGCTTCCATTAAAGGAGGCAATACATATAAGTGAACCCCTTCACTGATAGTCCCCCTGTTTCCAATAGACCAGGCGTTTTCATCTGACGGGACCGGTAACCGTCCACCTGTAGAAGAATTATCAACTATCCAGTCACAAGCCCTTCGCAGGCATTGCTCCAGTTCAGGCAGATCATCAAGCCCTGTGACCAGCCCCCGGATTATCTGACCGGTATCAAAGGCAAAACTCACCTTACTTCCTGGCCCAAGAAACGAGCCGTTTGGTTGCTGAACCGTAGCAAGCCATTGTGCAAATTGAAAGGCCAACTCACGCTCGCCCGCTTTATAAAGGGTGGGGATTAGATAACCCGTCACCTCGGGGTAGCTAATCTTGTTCCTGGTGCTGACTATTATCCCCTCGTTGGGAACAGTATTAGCCTTGATCCAGTTGACCGCCCGGCAGAGGCTGTCTGATTGTTTCGAAGAAACATCGGCCGGTACCTTTGTGGTATCCGAATCCGCAGGGGAGAACTGCCTTTTGGCTTGGCTCTTGCTCAACCGGGCTTCCTTTAAAAGCTCGCTAAGTTCCTTGTCTTCAGGATATCTTGCGATAATTTTTTCTAAAGCAGGGATGATCTCAGGTAGCTTATTCAACTCCTTAAGTACATCAGAGAAATTGAGGGCAGCATTTTTATAAAATGGATCGATCCTTAATGACCGGCTAAAGAAATCAACTGCCTTCTCCAGCTCGTTTTTACCAAAGGCAATAACTCCAAGATTATTGAAGACCTCCTTAGATTGAGGATTTTGTTCTGCGATGGATAGAAAACATCTTTCTGCTTCTTCGATTCTGCCATCAGCAAAAAGTCCCTCCCCTTCCCTTAATTTATCTTCCAGCCAGATATTTGAAACTACCTGAACAGAAATTTGTTCAACTTTTCCTGATCGCCTCAGGATCTTTTCGATCTTCTTTAATTGAATATCCAATGAATAATTTTGCTCGATAAATTCTCGATATTCTGTTGAATTATAATCATCTTCCGTTACCTTTTGCACAAATTCAGGGATGGTATTCCACAGATATTTAGCCGGATAACTTACTTTTGCCCCCACATAATTGTGGATAACCGGCTTAAGCCCGCAGGCCATTGCCTCCATCAGGCCGATGGGATGTCCTTCCAGAACGCTGGTACAAACGATATGCTGTTTGTCCTCCAACCAGATTCCTACATCCTCTATCCATCCGCACATTTGGATATTCCCCTCCAGGCCCATCTCCCGGATCATTTGATCAAAATAGAGCTTATATCTGGCCTCCTGAAAATCTCCGGCAATAAACAACCGATACCTGTTATCGGTCTGAACAAGTTCCCGGAAGGCGTGCAGCAAGAGCATCGGCCCTTTCTTGTAGTTGATGTAGCCGAGGTAGGCGATGTTATTCCCCTTTTTTCTCTCTTTGAAAATAAACTTATCCATGTTAATGCCGTTGGGCACAATATGAATGTGCTTGACCTGTTGAGGTAGTGTCAAGACCTGACTTGCTGCAATATCTTTAATATGCCCGGCGACAAATATTAAATCATCGATCCTTTCCCATCTGATCTTTTGGACATAACCAGCAAAGGCTTCATAACTGTGCAAACGGCAAATTACTCGTTTACCATCCAATATGGTTGAATGATTGGTTAAGGCAATTGCTAACTCGTTTGCCCACTCCAACCAGACAGTATCAGCCCACCGAACCGCTGATTCTATCTCCTGATTATTGTTGGTGTAGCAGGTTCGCACCTCATACCTGGTTTTCAGAAAATCGACTATATCTCCCAGGAAGGATTGAAGGCCAGGCAGACATAATACAGCGACTTTTGTCCGGAGTTGAGACGTCGAACAAGCTTCATCCAATAAAATGCTTCCGGGTTCTTTACTCATCAGGATATTCCTCCATTGTCTCTCCATTCTCTGATGATCTCTGCACCGGTTTTACTCATCACCCTTTTCCTCAATTTCTCTCCGATTCCAACTGGCTCATTACGGATTAGTGGAAAAACCTTGCCACCTTTACAATTTAACACATCTTTCTTGCGTTGTCAAGCTTGGAAAATGGCTGAATTATCCTGGAGCCTCAGGCAATGTTTTTGGTAATATAAAAGTTGACCACTTAAGGGGAGTTTGGTAACCGAAAAGTTGACCACCTTGAGAAACCTATCCTGTATACTGGTAATGATGATTGATGATCAAAATTACCAGTGACAGGAGGGAAGGAGATGCTCGAGATGGTTGATGTAGAGTATATTCGAAAGTTGTATCATGTGAAAGGATGGTCGATCCGCGAAATCCATCGTAAACTTAAACATTCTCGTCAGACAATCCGGAAGGCGATCTCAAGTGCTGAGATTCCGAATTATGAATTGAAAGTCCCGCGAACGTGTCCAGTGATGGATACATATCGGGATGTTATCTCAACCTGGTTATCAGAAGATAAAAAAGCGCCAAAGAAGTAACGGCATACAGCTAAGCGCATCTATGACCGGTTGATAGAAGAGTATAATTTTCAGGGAAGTGACTCCACAGTACGCAAGTATGTAAATAATCTGCGCAATAAGCAGCAAGAGGTATATCTGCCCCTGACGGCTGCCTGGGGGGAACAAGCTCAGGTGGATTGGGGAAGAGCTAAGGTCGTCATTGGAGGTAAAGAGACAGAAGCTTGTCTTTTCTGTCTGCGTATGCGGGCCAGTAAAGTCCCCTTCGTGTGGGCTTTCCCCACCGAGAAGCTAGAGGCTTTTCTGGAAGGGCACAGGCGAGCTTTTGAGTGGCTGGGGGGAATTCCTCACGAATTAGTTTACGATAATCCTAAAACGGCAGTAGTTAAGATCCTGTCCGGCCCAGAACGTCAAGAACACCAGATGTTTTCAAGCCTGCGTGCTCACTATCTCTTTGACAGTATTTTTTGCCGGCCGGGTGAAGCTCACGAAAAGGGAGCCGTCGAAAACCTGGTCGGCTATGTCCGACGAAATACCTTCGTTCCTATGCCGGATGTTGACGCCCTGTCTACCGTAAACGAGCGTCTTCTCGCCTGGTGCAAAGCTGAAAGAGATCGACATGGCCATGATTGGGAACAAGAACAAAAAGGGTTGCGTCCTCTACCTTCTTACCCTTTCCGCTGTTCGGTAAGTCGAATGGCCAATGTCAATAGTTACAGTTTGGTAACATATGACAAGGCACACTATTCCGTTCCCTGCCATTACGTGGGGCAAGTCATCAGGGTGGAGGCCTTTGCGAATGAGATCGAAATCTGGCATAAAAATAAGCTGGCAGCCCAACACAAGCGCAGCTATAATCGGCAAGAGACTCTTTTAGAGCTTGATCACTACCTTGATGCTCTGGAACGTAAGCCGCGGGCGGTCATGCACGCGTCTGTAGTTCGCCGGCTTCCTGAAGTCTACAGTCAGGCTAAAAAATTACTTGAGTGCAACCAAAATAGAACAAGAGCTATTCATCTAAAATATACCGCTTTATATAAAAACATAAGTAGCCGAATAAAGAAATAAGAACACTGCTGTCCCAAACCTTAAAGAAAGACTCTTCGTAGGTTTATGAAAATTACTATGTTACGACAAATAATTACTGGAATCGATTTGAAATTAGTGTTATACTATGGCCATTCCGATTTAGAAAAACCGAAAGGAGTGGTC
>JASEGY010000480.1 GCA_030019105.1 bacterium
CTGTTATTTGGGCGATTTGAAACGATGCCCGATTTCGGAATAAAGGCAATACCGCAAAAGTCACCTCGACAACTTGTTTTTGGTGATTGGTAGTCTGGTGACTGGTAGTCTGGTAACCGACAGATAATAGGCACCAGACACCAGACACCAGACAAAGTGATTTGTGGGCGAGTTTTGCGGTATTACGAATAAAGAATCCGCAATCCGAAATCCGCAATCCGAAATAAGAACGGAGGTATCATATAAAGTGGAGAACGGAAAGGAAAGACTCGAAGAGAAGAAGGAAGAAAAGTCTGCTCAGAGTAAGAAGTGGTTAAAAAAAGTCTCCAAAGACAAGACAAAGACCCATTGGGAGACAAGATTATTCCCGACGCCGGTTTCTAAATGGAAAAGAATATTGCCTTATGGAATAATTCTTCTGGTAGTTGTGGTGGGGTATTTATTTCTTTCCAGATATTTGGCTCCCTCTGTGGGAAGTGGTGCTATTCTTATTACTTCTAATCCGACGGGAGCTATTGTCTATATTAATGGACAGGATTATGGCCGGACGCCGTTGGAGATCGGAAAGATTCCAGCTCAAGAATATAACTTCCGGATTGCCAGGGCAGGATACAGTAAGTGGGAAAGAAAGGTAACTGTTAGCCCTGGGAAAAGGGTAGATATAAGGGCTGAGCTGCTGGAAAGCCTTACTTCCTCTGCGGCGGCTCCAGTGGTCCCAATGGCTGAAGCCGAAGTCGCTGTTCCTTATGAATTCGAACGAGAAGTTAAACCGGCTTTAGAAGTTAAACCGACTTTAGAAGAGATAAGGGGAGGAGGATTTAAGATTAGCTCTAATCCTTCCGGGGCGGCTGTTTTCATAGACAATGAACCTCAAAAGGGAAGGACACCTCTTGA
The DNA here is from genome assembly GCA_030019105.1 of bacterium. Taxonomy (GTDB): domain Bacteria; phylum UBA9089; class JASEGY01; order JASEGY01; family JASEGY01; genus JASEGY01. The sequence goes on from JASEGY010000480.1 coordinate 895, forward strand.
AGCGGCTAATTTAGAACCGGGACGTCACTTAGTTAGATTGGTTAAGCAGGGTTACAAAACCTGGGAAGATGAGGTGGTGGTTGAAAATGAAGTTATTTCTGACCTCGATGTTAGACTGGAACTTCTGCCCGGTTATGTAAAAATAACCTCTCTGCCTAACCAGGCCGAGGTATATCTGGATGAGGAATATAAGGGTAAGACGCCTTTGACCCTTAAGGATGTCAGAGGTGGGAAGTCCTATATGATCCGGGTTTCGGTTTCCGATTATCGGGACTGGGAGTCCCGGATCATAGTTGACCCCGGTCAAACGGTCAACCTTTCAGCTAAGCTGGAAAGAATGGTTACCGGCGCCCTTTTAATTGCTTCTATACCTAAAAACGCTAAGGTATATGTAGATGGAGAATTGGTCGGACGTACCCCTCTCGTTGGGATCAAGCTGGAAGCGGGAGATCGTCAAATAAGGGTTCTTAAAGAGGGGTACGCTACTTTAGAAAAAAAGGTTCGAGTCCTTGAAGAGAATAATCCTCCTCTTAATTTTGAGCTTAAAGAGACCGCAGAGGTCAGAGAAGAAGGGTTAGCCGGTAAACCAGGGGCGCTTTTTATTACTTCTGAGCCGGCAGGAGCTGATGTTGATATTGACGGTGTTTCCCGAAAAGGGCAAACACCAATGGCTATTCCTGAGATTGAGACTGGTGAGCATCAAGTTAAGGTAAGTAAGAGCGGATATTTACCAGTAAAAAAGGTAATTATTGTCCATAGTGGTGCGTCAGCAACGTCTAATTTTATCCTCAAGGAAGGAAAAGAGGAGATACCTGAAGGACATATCTCTGTGGCGACTAATCCACCCCAATGCAAGCTCTATTTGGACGGAGAGTATAAAGGGACAACTCCTTTGACTATCAGCAGTCGTCGCGCATGGGAGCCTTATGAAATAAGATTAACCGCCGAGGGATATAAAGACTGGCTCTCCAAGATCTTTGTCGGGCCTGGCCAGACATTTGTACTCAAGGCAGACCTGAAGAAAAATGAATGAGGGCCAGTGTCAAATCCCCCTCGACCCCCATCTCCACTCCTTTGATGATAAGCGTTCCTTTGATCCCGGGGATATTGCCGCTTAAATCAAGGCCTTTTTGAATATCGGCCGCCGTTTTAATGGAGTTGCCTATTCGAGTAGCTGCCGCATCAGCTAAAGGTGTGGAAGGGGCTGCCACTACCACGGCGTCAGCCCGGCCAAGACTTATCGAAGGGCCGACTGTGCCGGAGGAAGTGCATATCCCCAGGGGGGTCTCTTCCGGTTCTATCCGCAGCCCTATCCGGCCGGAAATAATCGAGTAGCCGGCATAAATGCCCACTGTTCTGGGTTTAAGTGTCTTGATAAATATGTCTCCACCATTTTCGACTATGATTTCACGAGAATGATTCAAAAGGTCCAGTCCTACTCGTTCTGCTATTGCTCCTGCCACGGCAGCCATAGGGCCAACCCCGGCGCATTCAGATGCCCTGGCCATGTCCTGAACTATCAGGGGAGCAGATTCAGCCACCTGATGAGGACTAAAGGTATCTAAAAATACAGGGTCTGATCGAATGTATTCTTCCAGTTCCTGACGGTATTTTTTTATGGACCTGGCAGCCTCTACCGTAAGGTCTGTTTCAGCCAGGATAAAAAGATTTGTTTCTTTAATGGTCACCTGGAAACTACTCAGGTCATTGTTAGTTGCCTGATTTCTATAATGCATCTTCCTTATCTCCTTATCCTCCTCAAAGTTGTCCGGATATGACACCTGCTGGAGATGGCTAAGAGCCTATCCTAAAACCGGGGCGATAGAAACCAGGTTTCTTCAAGAAACCTGGTTTCTGATCACGCAGGAGAGGTTTTGGGATAGGCTCTAAATATAGTTCTTAAGATAAATATTTTGGGGTAAGCGAATTCAAGATAGGCTATGT